>CAYYHF010000005.1:0-27196 GCA_964471415.1 uncultured Clostridia bacterium
AGACGGTGCTGCAGGGAGCGGACATCAGCGAGATTGCCCGCATGATCATGAGCAATGGCATGATAATCTACGCCCTCACCCGGGCTGAAAGGAGGTAGCCGGTATGTCGGAAGGATCAACAGCGCAGGTCAAGACGCCGGCTAAAGGCCTGGGCACGGGGATCTCGAGCATACTCAGGAACTGGTCGGTTCCGATATTCTTCCTCGTCATTTCCATCGCCGGAGTCGCGGCAGCGCGCCTAGATATCAACTACCTGATAAGCGAGGTAGTGGGGCGATTCGGTCGCAATGCCTTCCTTGTAATATCGTTGATAATCCCGGTCATGGCAGGGCTCGGCCTCAACTTCGGTATAGTCGTTGGCGCCATGGCGGGTCAGGCTGCTTTGGTGATCGTGACGCACTACCGCATCGAAGGCCTGGCGGGCTTCGTGCTCGCCGCCGTGATATCGGCGCCCATTGCAATGCTGCTGGGCTGGCTCGTGGGGAAAACGCTCAACCGGGCCAAAGGGCGTGAGATGGTCACGAGCATGATCATGGGTTTCTTCGCCAACGGCATCTATCAGCTAGTCTTCCTGGTTTTGCTGGGAACCCTTATCCCGATGAAGAACCCTGCGCTCATGCTGGGGTCAGGCACAGGGCTGAGAAATACCATTGACCTGATAGGTCTGTCCTATGCTCTGGATCGGGCCATGGACTGGCTATGGAACGGCTTTGTGTTCACCTCGATCGGCGGGGTTAGGCTAGGCCCATGGCGCTTCCCTATCTGCACGCTGCTAGTCATAGCAGTGCTCTGCGCGCTGACGACCTTCATCACCCGCACCAAACTGGGGCAGGAGATGAGGGCAGTTGGACAGGACATGCACATTGCCCAGGTTGCAGGGATCAACGTGGACCGGACCCGGATCATCGCGATAATGATGTCGACTGTGCTCGCTGCTTGGGGGCAGCTGATCTTCCTGCAGAATATCGGCACCTTCAATACCTATAGCAGCCATGAGCAGGTGGGCATGTTTTCAGTGGCTGCGATCTTGGTGGGCGGCGCTACGACCAGGCGCGCGACCATTTGGAACGCAATAGTGGGAACGCTGCTCTTTCACACGTTGTTCGTGGTATCGCCTCTGGCGGGGCAGCGCCTGTTCGGAGTATCCCAGGTAGGCGAGTATTTCCGGAGTTTTCTGGCATACGGAGTCATCGCCGTGGCCTTGGCGCTCCACGCCTGGCAGGGCAAATCCGCCAAGGAGACCGAGTAGCCTGGTTCGGCATATGCTTTGGCATGCAGAAGCCCGGTGAGTTCGCGATATTGCGCGCTTGCCTTTGTGTGGGCGCGAGCAGTCAAGTGACAACCCCGGCGCGAATATAGTGATGATGGGGCCGGCCCACCCAACCGACTGACGCCAGGGGGTGATGCAGCAGGTGGTTTTGCCTGGCGACACGGGCCGCGCCGATGTGCCCTTGCGACCACAGGAGATGGACGCGGCAGCCCACTTCACGCGCTACCAGGGCTATCCGCCGGAGTATTTCGGGCTCGGGCCCGTAGGGCACTCGAACTCTTCGGCCTGGCCTGTGCCGGCTGCTCGAACTTCACTAGAGCCTGCAACCGCGCGGAAGTCGGCCAGCGAACGGGGGAGCGAACCAGATATCGAACACGAGCGGGATAACGAGCCTGTTCGCGAGCCGATTGCCGGCCTGGCCGCAGACATGGCTCCACAGCCCTACGAGGCGGTGGATGCGGCGGCGCCGCCGGATCAGGCGGAACCGATCACCGAACCCACGGCAGGGCAGGAGACGCCTACGGGAGCACCGCCTTCGGGGCGAGCGCCCAGCGCTGGGTCCGGGTCTCGGGCGGAGCAGGAAGGGGATGCTCGAGCGAGATCCCACACTATAGTGTGGAAGTCATTCCCCAAACCCCGGTCATAGTGGGACTGCAGGGAGGCGCATCGGTCGAACCGGCGAACGTGCCGCGAATGCGCGCGGCGGATTCCAAATCGAACGCGATCTACACGTGGTGGGGGCGACCTGAGGTCGTCCCCGCTTTGCCGTCATGATGATCGCTTTTGGGGCCGAAATCGCGTAGCGATGGGGACGCGACCCTCCAAGCTGGCCAGCGTTTGCTGGGTTTGACAACCTGCCCTGCGATGTGTAGTATGGGAAATAACGAATCCTGGAGCCAGATATTCGTCTCCCGCCGCTGCAGCGGCGGGCATCAGATATACAGCTGGAACGGAGGATTCAATGTGCTACCCGCAAGGCTTATGCGCAGACCGGTGAGTCTGGCCTTTGGAGCAGCGGCACTCGTAGCGCTTTTGGCGCTGGTTGCTGGTTTCATGGCTGATACTCGAACGGCAACTGCCGATGGACCGAGTCGGGCGGTTCTTTTCGCTCCCAGAAAGGGATATATGGAGCAGGCTCTGAGTGAAGCGGGCGCGGATATCGCGTCCGCTCAGATTGGCCGTTCGGCGGGGCTGGATGGCTGGGTGACTGAAGACATAGTCAAGCGCAAGCTGCCCATACCCCGAAAGACTGAGCGCATCTCCGATCCCCGGCTCGACCAAGGTATGAGCCGGTTGGTGCGTGAGGGATCCGATGGGGTCTTGGAGCAGGTGTTTTTGGTAAGGCGTGGGGAGTCAGGGATCTTGGGCGAATCGCTTCTCAGAGAATGGGTCGCGGTCAGGCCCGAGCCCAAGGTCATAGCGGTCGGAACGCGCGAACCCCTGAGAGTGTTGCTTACGAGCCGAGGCAGCTACACGTATAGGAAATCGTACACCATGATTGCCACAGCTTACGAACCGTCCGAACGCTCATGCGGCAAGTATGCCGATGGCTATACCGCCATTGGAATCCGGGCAGAACCGGGCATCGTCGCAGTGGATCCCAAGGTGATACCGCTCCGTACCAAGCTTTACGTGGAAGGATACGGGCCTGCACTGGCGGCCGATGTAGGGGGAGCCATAAGAGGGAACAGGATCGACCTGTTCTTCAACACAGTGGAAGAGGCCCTGAAATACGGTCGCAGACGCGTGAAAGTGTATGTTCTGGAGGAACGGTAAAGAAGCGCGGTAAAGAAGCGCAGAACGGATGCCGGCCCAGTGGGCCGGCTTTAATACTTCCTTCCAGCCTGCGTTGTGGTAGAATAGAGCTATGAGACGTCTTGGCCAGCACTTCCTGGTGGATGCGGCTGTGCGCGATGCGATCGTCGAGGCGTCCGGCGTGCGCGCCGGGGATCTCGTCATCGAGATAGGTCCGGGTAAGGGCGCGCTGACGCGGGCGCTTGCAATGCGCGCAAGCGCGGTGGTTGCGGTCGAGGTCGACTCGGAGCTTGCGGCGTGTCTTGACCGTGAATTGGCCGACTTCGCCCACGTCCACATAATACACGCGGATGCTCTATCATGCGACATCGGGCAGCTCGTCGTGAGGTATGGCTCTGGCGGGTCTAGTCCGCTTCGCTCCATGGTCGTGGCTAATCTTCCTTACTACATAACCACGCCGGTGTTGCGCAAACTTCTGTCTGCATCATCGGTCCTAGCATCGTCTACGCTGATGGTCCAGCTCGAAGTGGCCCAGAAGCTCACGGCCGCCCCAGGCCGCCCCGGGTATGGCGAGCTATCTTTGCTGGCGCGCTACCACACCCGGCCTGAGATCATGTTTACAGTGGGGCCTGAGTCGTTTGAGCCGCCTCCATCGGTGCAATCGGCGGTGGTGAAGATGACCGCGATGCAATCTGAGCGCGCGGTCGATGCGGATCCAAGCGTGTTGTTCGAGGTAGCGCGCGCCGGGTTCGCCGAGCGCCGGAAGAATATCCGCAACGCCCTGGCCCAATCGGCGCTGTTTTGCGGGGATCGCAGCCTTGTGACTCGGGTACTGGAGCGCGCCGGCATCGATGGGCGGCTCCGGGCCGAGCAACTTGGCCTTGCGGAATTTGCCAGACTGGCCGGGGCCTCCGTGGAACTCGGGGCGATCTGCCCGGCCGAGGCCCGGAATTATCAGGAAGGATGGTGATGGAGATTGAGATACTTCATTAGTCCCACAAAGGGGCGACTTAGCTTCGATGAGACGTTCTTCGACATAATGGCATATGTGCACGATGCGCCCGATGCCGAATACAAGCTGATAATCGGCACTGACTCTCAAGTGGGCGACGATACCTGCTTTGTCAGCGCCATCATCATCCACCGTGTTGGCCGAGGAGCCCGCTACTACTACGTTCGCGAGCATGAGGTCACAAGCAGGGGGCTTAAGCAGCGTATCTTCTACGAGGCCTCCAGGAGCCTGGAACTGGCCAGCCAGGTTGCGCACAGGCTCTCGGAGAACGGCTATTCCGAGATGAATATCGAGATTCACCTGGACGTTGGGGAAAACGGAAAGACCAAGGAACTAATCCGCGATGTTGTGGGCATGATCACCGGCACTGGGTTCGCTGCCCGCATAAAGCCGGATTCCTATGGTGCGTCCAAAGTCGCCGATAAGCACAACAGATAGGCCAATGCGACCGGTCGCCGCCGCCCCAGTTCGGCCGCTTCACCCTGCTCGCTTTGACCCGCCTACACTTCTCATTCATGACATCCGCCATAAGTGCCCTGCTTCGTGCGGTTTGCATGGGTCTTGCCGCGCTCGGCGCTCATATCCTGAATCGGGAACCTTACATGACCGGCAGAATGCCTAGGTAGCCCATGCTGCGCTGTATTGCGCCGGGCTGAGCTTGCTGAGTGGCCCGTTTCCGAAAGGGGGGAAGGCTCTTGGCGTCCAGAGACCGCATACGGGAAGGCGACATAGTCGTGCGCAAGTCATACGGGCAGGACATACTGTTCCAGGTCATCTGCGTGGAGTCCTACGCGGTGGGCGATGGCAGGGCCATGCTGAAGGGCATAAACGTCAGGTTGCTGGCGGACGCTCCGCTATCGGACTTGCTTGTCGCCGACGAACGCGCTGTCATAGATCTCAAGCGGCAGATGGTGCGGCAATCAGCGGAGCACCTTCGTAGTGTTCGGGTGCGCCGCGCGACTGAAGCGCAGGCAAGACAGAAGAAGGATCGGTATCGCACCAGAGACAGGAGCGTGGCTGAAGACCTTTTTGACTTGCCGGGCAGGGTGCTTCACATCGATGGCGATGCCGACTATTTGCGAGACTCCATGAAATACTATAAAGAACTGGGCGTGCCGGCGGTTGGCAAGCACATGCCGCCTGAGGAGCAGGCCGAGCGTCTGACCGAACTGCTGAAGGAGTTTTCGCCGGATGTGCTTGTGCTTACGGGCCACGATGCTCTGAAGAAGAAGAACTCGGATCGGTCGTCTCTTAGCAGTTACTGGAATTCATCCTCTTATGTGGAGGCAGTGCGCCGTGCCCGGCAATACGAGATGGACAGAGACGGTCTGGTTATAGTGGCGGGAGCGTGTCAGTCCTTTTACGAGGCCATCATGGAGGCAGGCGCTAACTTCGCGAGTTCGCCGGGTCGCGTGCTTATCCACTGCCTCGATCCTGTTCTTCTGGCAGAGCGCGTAGTAAACACGCCCATTGAGGACATAGTGCGCATAGGAGATGCCATTGAAAACACTATTACCAAGCGACCCGGGTTGGGCGGGATCCAGACTAGGGGCAAGTTGCGAGCCAGCATGCCTCGGACGGATATGGGGCTGTTTGGCACGGGCGCCGGCTAGGAATCCGCTGTCCGCGAAAAAAAGCCGGTGCGGGTGCTTGACAGCCATAGTCTTGCTTTGGTATAATTCCTGTTTCACTTGACTTCCGTCCCGCTTCGTGATAGCATAGGAAAAGACGAGGTTGGGAAGGAAGGTGAAGTCGTTGGCGGTCGAGAACGTCCTCACCAAGATCAAAGAGGATCTTGACCTGTTCGTAGGCAGGACCGTTAAGCTCAAGGCAAATCAAGGCCGCAAGAAGGTCCTAGAGACAGAGGGTGTTCTGGAACAGACCTATCCCAAGGTATTCGTCGTACGCATAGATGAGAACCCACGGAGCGTGAAAAGGGTTTCCTACAGCTACGCGGATGTCCTCACCTCAACCGTCGAGGTGAGTGTACATGATAGTGGTTTGTATACCAGAATAGGCGCCTTGGGCTCATAGCCTCCGGCGCATGCCCGGCAAAAGATCGTGAGAACCCCCAGTCCGCACAGCGCGGCATGGGGGTTTCTTCTTTTCGGGATAGGGCTGCGACTGGTTTCGACGGATCGCCCTCGGCTGCCTCACGCGCGGCCTCAAGCATGGCTTGACGCACGGCTTCACGCATGGCATAGCTCGGGAATATAGATAATCTACGGCGTATGCGAGTATCGCCGTGAAGGAGCGGACAGGCGACATGCACGAGTACCGGGGCGTGATACATGTTCACAGCGCTTACTCTGACGGGACGGGCTCCATTGATAGGATCGTTGGGGCCGCCGGCAAGGCGCGGGCGGATTTCGTCATACTGACCGACCACAACACCATGAAAGCCAGAGATGACGGACATGAAGGTTGGCGCAACGGCGTTCTGCTGCTCGTGGGAGAAGAGATCACTCCCGACACTAACGCCGATCACTACCTGGCTTTCAACATCTCCTCCACCATCGAGCCATCGCGCGATCCGGCGGAGAACATCGCGGCTGTGAAGAGTCGCGGCGGGATAGGCGTGATCGCTCATCCCACGGGAGGGGCGTTCGTCAAAGGGGAGTTCATAGAGTATCCGTGGACCGATTGGGAAGCTGGGCCGTTTGACGGGATAGAGATATGGAATCACGTCTACGATATAACCGGCAAAGCCAAGAGCGCTTTCGAGGTGATACTGCGCATCATATTCCCCTGGATGGCGCCGGGCGGTCCCGCGCCGGGCGTCTTGGAGACTTGGGACTACTACGTGTGCGAGCGGGGCAGGAAGGTCGTGGCTATCGGCGGCGTGGATGCCCACGGGATTCTCAGCGACTACGAGTGCGACTTCGCCACTGTGTCTACCTACATCTTCACCGCCGAGCCTTTGACCGGTCGCTTCCAGCATGACTCGGCGCTGGTATATGCTGCGCTGCGCGAGGGCCGGTGCTTTGTGGGAGCGGATAAAGTGGCCGATGCATCGCTCTTCCGCTGTCATGTGAAATCCGGCGGCAAGCTGGTGCAGATGGGCGGCACAGCGCAGCTTGCGTCTGGTGCAACGCTTGTCGTGTCATCGCCTAAGCCCGGTCTGATCAGGGTGATCCACGATGGCGGGCTTCTTTTGGAGCAGTGGGGCGAGGGGCTGGAAACAGAGCTGGATCGGCCCGGCGCCTATCGAGTCGAGGTCATGCGGAAGGTGTGCAGGAGACACGTGCCATGGATATTTGGCAACCACATCTTGGTGGAATGAACTTGCTCGACATACAGGCCGGGCTGCTCAGGCTGGGGTTTGATCCTGGTCCGTGCGATGGTATCTACGGCCCGCTTACCCGGGATGCGGTGCGGAAGTGTCAGGCAGCATACGGGCTTATCGTGGACGGTGTGCCTGGGCCGGCGCTTAAGAGGCTGATCAGCCTGCGTCTGCCGGCGTTCAGGGTTACAGCCAGCGCGCGCCGGGGGCAGTCGCTCCAGAGTTTCGCCAGGGAGCATGAGACAACGGTGGAGGCGGTAATCGAGGGCAACAGGCGAAAGAGGTATGAAGACGTCTTCCCCGGCGAGCAGTTGGTAGTGCACAGGCGAGCTGCCGCGGCGCTTGGCGGCGGTGAAGGGCGCGGACTTCGCTGGACTTTTGCAGCGCGCCCAATGTGTAGTCCAGCATGCTCACAAGCTCTTGAATCCGCAGCTGCCGCCGCCCGTGACCATTCTGCGACCGGCTATGACGCGGGTTTTCGTGAAGGCGCCCGCGCAGACGCCAACGCCGGCGCGCCGACCGTCTGTGGATGCTTCGGGGTATTCGGAGTCGTGTCCGCGCCGGCTGACTCGGGCCGACTACAGTCGGCTGCCGACATGGTCCACTGGGCAAGCCGAGCCGGTCTGCAGGGTATCGTGCTTGAAGCGGCCGATGTCGGTCTCGATGCCGATGGGGTCTGGACATACCTACGGTCGGTGAAGTCCGCATCGCGCGCATGCCGCAAGGCCGGGTTGCGCCTGGCGGCGGCAGTGCCCGTCCATAGCCAGTCCTCGGGCCGGTCCCGGTCTCCCGGCCAGGCCGGCAAGGCTGGTCGGACCGACGAGTCTGGGCAGGCTAGCCGAGCCGGGCAGGCCGAACAAGCTGGCCTGGCCAACGAGGGCGGCCAGGCCAAGCAACTCGGCCAGGCAGTCCGGATTCGCCAGGCCTTGGGAGGGTACGATCTCGAGGATTTGGGATCTGCGGCGGACATTGTGCTTCTTGACGCCCGGGATGCATACGATCCCGAGGCGTTACGCGAGTTGCTTGGGTGGGCATGCAAATACGTCCCGCGGTGGAAACTCATGGCCGTTTTGGAGCTGAGGCCGTATCATGTGGGCGAATTCGGGCTTGAGCCGGTGTCCCGCGACGACTTGGTCAAGTTGCGAGCGCGACACGTCATGAAAGAGGGCAGAGATGATTCTTCAGGACTCGCCTATACGGCCTACCGTGCCCGAGGCGCCGTCAGGCGGCTGTGGCATGAGGATGCTACCAGTCTGGGGCACAAGCTTCACGTGGTGAACCGGCTTAACATTCTGGGAGTTGCCTTCCGAGGGGCGCAGGACGCCGAAGAGCAAGTCCTCGCGGAAATCAGCCGAAGGTTCATCATCATGTGACCTCGGGCATATATTCTGGCAGAGGGCGGGTAGATCCGCCGATGCCAGGGGGGAGGAGCAAGTGGGAATTGAGCTCGTGCACAGGAAACTCTCGTTTGCCAGGGTGTCCGGGCAAGGCATGGTTGAGGTCAACGCCCAGCGGTCCTGTGCGCTGCCTGCGGATTGTCCGGATATGTCGGATGCTTCAGCTGAGGCCGTTCTCTGGGCTCAGGGGATTCCAATTGTAACATCGGTGGAACCTGGAGACGGACAGGTAAAGGTGGCCGGGCATATCAAGTCGCAGGTGCTGTACGTAGCGCGGGGCGAACCCGCCGGTCAACCCGATTCGGTGACGAGGGTTTCCATGGACGACCCCAGGTTCGAGGCTGTCGTCTCCGCGCCGGGAGTCGCGCAGGACGATGCTGCCGGCGCCGAGGTGACGCTCGCGCATTTTGAGGCGGAGAGTACGGGCGCGCGCACGCTGCAGTTCGCCGCCACTGTCGCGGTCTCGGCCTACGCCCTGCGGGAAACGGCGGTGGAGGCTGCCATTGCCGCTCATGCCACCGGCGAGTCGCGCATCACAGTCCACACTGAGAATGTGACTGTGAACCGGCTTGTTGCATCGCTACATGAGCGCATGGAGATCGGGGAGACGTTCGATATCCCCGAGGGTAATCCGCCCTGCACTCTGGACGCCAGATGTTGCGGCGCTGCGGGCATAGCCCGGGCCGTGGGTGTTCAGACAACCGATGGCAAGGTGTCGGTGGATGGCGAATTGGCGGTAGAGATCGCCTATGCTCCAGCCAGATCCGCGGCGGCTGTGAACATCATCAGGCTCGAACGAGTGCACTTCCATAAGCTGTTTGAGATTCCCGAAGCCGCAAAATCCATGATGCCCAAGGCCCGGGTCGAACTGGTCGCGATTTCGGCAACGCCCGTTGCCAACGGCGGTTTTCGGGTGGAAGCAGCGGTGGACATAGGGATCGAACTGACGGTTAGAGAGCGAGTGCCGGTCATCGTGGAGATATCTTCGGAGACCTCCGAGATAGTAGACACCGAAAGCAAGTCCATCATTGTTGAGGAGATGGTGGGCGAGGGCACTGTCGATATCGATGTGCAGGATACGGTGCCCGTTTCCTCGTTGATGCAGCGGCGCTCGTTTACGGGGATGGAGGAGATCAGCGGGAGCGCGCGGCAAGTGGGTCTGTCGGAGGCCGATGCGTCCGATGGAGAGGCAACGGTCAGGGGACTGCTCAGAACCAGGGTGTTCATGAGCGATGTGGAGGAAGACGATGCGGGCACATTCCCTATTGCGTTCGCTCTTGAGGCGCTTGTGGAGTTCTCAGACTCCGTGGAGATCCCGGAAGTCATCGAAGGAGACAGGGTAGAAGTCACATCAGTTGCAGAATCAGTGTTCGTGGAGCGAGCCGGTCCTGCCAAACTCGATGTTGAAGGATCGATCCGCGTTGGCGTTGCTGCATACCGGCAGTCCCGAGCATCGGTGGTGACGGCGGCTGAGATGATTACGCCTGTATCGCTTGATCCGTTTTCGATGACCTTCTACGTGGTGGGGATGGGCGATACCCTGCCTCGGGTCGCGCGCAGATATGGGGTGCCCGCCGACAAGATCGCTCTGGCCAATCAGATGGCACAGACAGATGCGCTTGCGCCGGGGCAGAAACTCTACATACCGGCCCGAAGGTAGGCCGGCGGCTTGTGGCAGGAGATCTGACCCGGGCTCTCAGTATCTCGACAAACGGCTCGGCCCAACCGAGTGGCCGATATCGGCTCCCTTGACGGGGTCGGACTGGGAAGAACCGCCTGACGTTGCGTCCCAATCCGACCCCGTAGACCGGCAACGAGGGGCCGTGTGTCTGCGTGCCGCGGGGCTCGTGGAGGAATTTCGCGCTTGGCAGGCGAACACTAGTGCGGGGCATGCGGCCGCGGTAACGGGCGCGCCGGCCACTAGCTGTCGGTAAAGCGAGGGACAAGCGCTTGGACGCTTCCAAGTTCATCAACTCACTCATGTCTGGCTACGAGTATCGTGGACAGGCCGTGCATATAGAGGCAATTCCCGCACGGGGGGCCAGCTATGCGAGGGTAGATCCTCCCATAGCTTCGCTGCTCGCTGGCGCGCTTGAGCGCGAGGGGATATCGTCTCTCTATACCCATCAGGCAGAGGCAGTGGAATCGGCTAGAAAGGGACGTGATGTTGTCATCGTCACTTCCACAGCCAGCGGCAAGACGCTCTGCTACAACATTCCTGTCATCGAAAGACTACTGCAGGATCCGGGGGCAACGGCGCTCTACATATTCCCCACCAAAGCCCTGGCGCAAGACCAGCAGCGTGGGCTGGCGCGAATGGTGGAACTGGAGCCGCGGCTACCTGTGAGGTCGGGCACATACGATGGCGACACCCCCGACTCCACCCGGCGAAAACTGCGGGAGCAGGCCAATGTGGTACTCACCAACCCCGATATGCTCCATCAGGGCATATTGCCGTCCCATCCCAGCTGGCGCCGGTTCTTCGCCGGCCTGCGCTACGTGGTGATCGACGAAATACACGCCTACAGAGGCGTCTTCGGCTCCAACGTAGCCAATGTGATCAGGAGACTCAGGCGAGTGTGCGCTCACTACGGGTCAGACCCCACCTTCATCTGCTGCTCCGCCACTATCGCCAACCCGGGCGAGTTGGCCGCGGGCATATGCGGGAAACCAGCGCAGGTCGTCGACAACGATGGCGCGCCGCGCGGCGCCCGCAAGTTCGTGTTCTGGAACCCTCCGCGACTGAGTGGGAGCATGGAGCGGCGAAGCTCGAATTCCGAGGCAGAGCGTGTACTGGTGCAGCTGATTATGCTGGGCATACCGACCATTACATTCGTACGCGCGCGGGTCGTGGCCGAGCTGATATACAAGTACGCGGTGGAAAGCCTGAGAAGGCAAGCCCCATCGCTGGCGAGCAAGATCAAGCCCTACCGCGGTGGCTATCTGCCCAGCGAGAGGCGGGAGATTGAGCGGCAGCTGTTCGCAGGGGAATTGCTGGGCGTGGTGAGTACCAACGCCCTCGAACTCGGCATCGACATAGGGTCTTTGGACGCCAGTCTGATCGTAGGCTACCCGGGAACCATCGCGTCCACCTGGCAGCAAGCAGGGCGGGCAGGTCGCAAGGGCGAAGAATCACTGTCGGTTTTCATAGCGCACGACCTCCCCATCGACCAGTATCTGATGCGGCACCCGGAGTACTTCTTCGAGCGGTCGCCTGAGAATGCCATAGTCAACCCGGCAAACCCTTACATTCTCGCCGGTCACCTGCGCGCCGCATCGGCCGAACTGCCCGTGGCGGCGGCCGAGCTAGACGGGTTTGGGGAGTACGCGCCCGCGCTGATTGCGATTTTGGAGGAACGGGGAGATGTGATCCGCACCAGGCAGGGCTGGCGGTGGACCGGGCGGGGGTTTCCCGCGAGCGATGTGAAGCTGCGGAACATGGCCGATAATACATATACGGTGGTCGATACATCGTCCGAACAGGGCAACCGCGTCATAGGCACGATAGACGAGCTATCCGCTTTCGAGCAGGTGCATCCGGAGGCCGTATACATGCATGAGGGAGAGACCTATCTAGTCTCAGACCTCAATCTTGCTGAGAAGGTAGCCTACATACACAAGGCGGATGTAGACTATTTCACGCAGTCTGTGACTGAGACCCGGGTCCGCATAGACGAGGAGGAACAGACAAAGACATGGCATCGGAGCAAGGTAGACTTCGGCGATGTTACGGTGACCAGCCTCACCTACATGTTCCGCAAGATCAAGTTCTATGAGCGCGACAGTATAGGCTTTGGCAAGGTGAGCCTGCCCCAGCACGACCTGGCCACGGCTGCGGCCTGGCTCGAATTGCCGGAAAGCTCGGCGCGACTCGCGGCCGGGTTCGGGCGCATAGCCACAGAGGGCCTGATAGGCATGGGCAATGCCGCATCGGCGGTGATTCCGCTGTTTGCCATGTGCGATTCTATGGATATCGGGACCGCGGTGGACTCGGCCAATACCGGCATGCCAACGCTGTTCATATACGACAGGCATCCCGGAGGCGTAGGATTTGCCCAGAAGTCATACAACATGATCGAGGAGGTCATGGAGGCCTGCCTCAATCTCATCGAGAACTGTACGTGCGAGGACGGTTGCCCATCCTGCGTGGGCTCTCCGATCCCGCCGTTTGCGCAGCACGACCCGGATTCGACGCCGCGCGGACGCATTCCCGACAAGGAAACCGCACTGGTTATCCTGCACGATTTGCTGGAGCGGGAGCCCTACATGCCTACGCGCCCCCCGGTGTGGGCGCAGTGGGCCGGCATGGGCTCGGATGAGGCGGGCATGGGCAACGGCAAGCCTGGCGCAGATCGGCCTGAACATGACGACCGCGCGATCCAGGTGCCGATCAAACCGCTGCCCGAGGGGGTCGAAAGGCGCATCCGGAAGATGATGGGGCATGCCAATTTGGGGCGCAAAACTAGATAATTATACACACAATCCCTGTATAGTGCAGAGTAAACCCGCACAATGGTCGTTGACAGTCTCCTCTAGGCCGGGTATACTCATGCAGTAATGGCGCAATAAAATGCGAGAGGGGCTGTGTGTAGTGAGAAGACTGTCTTCTGTGTTCCTTTTGTGCATGGCACTTATTCTTATTATGGGAGCTACTTCTGCTATCGGGGCGAAACCTGTTCTGAAAGTTGGGACAAGCGCCGATTTCCCGCCTTTTGAGTTTCAAGACGAGAAGACCGGAGCTTATCTGGGATTTGACATCGATTTGATCCGCGCAGCCGGCACGGCTGCCGGGATGGATGTACAGATCGTCAACACCGCGTGGGACGGCCTGATCCCTGGCCTGCTCACCGGCAACTACGACTGCATAATGTCGGCTATGACTATCACCGACGAGCGTCTGAAGGCGGTGGCGTTCTCCGACCCGTATTTCTCCGCAGGTCAGGTCATAGTGACTCGGGCTAAGGATTCTTCTATCCAAAGTGTCGAGGATCTTGAAGGCAAGAAGATCTCGGCGCAGATCGGCACCACCGGCGACCTTGCGGCCTCCGACATCAAGGGCGCAACCGTCAACCGGTTCAACATGGCGCCCGATGCGATCCAGGAAGTCCGAAACGGAGGCGTTGCGGCCTGCATAATCGACCTGGCAGTGGCGGCCGAGATCGCTCAGGCATACAACGACATCAAGTTCGGCGAGCCGTTCACCATGGAGTACTACGGCATCGCCATCCGCAAGAACAACGCCGATCTGATCAAGAAGATCAATAGGGCGTTGGCTTCGATCAAGGCTTCCGGAGAGTACGACAAGATATACGCCAATTGGTTCGGACAGAACTGACGGATGTATAGTAGTTGGTCCACTATGAGCTGGCCACGGCGGTCCCAGATCGCCGGTGGCCAGTCTTCATGAGATGCGAGTTTCTATGATGGAGGGATCGATGTGGCGCTAGACTTTTCGATAATCCCGGGCATCATACCCGCATTGCTCGTGGGCACGTGCATGACCATCGAACTGGCGGTCATTGCGGTGGCGATCGGCCTTGTCATCGGATCATTCGCCGGAATCGCCCGGGTGGGCGAGGACCCAGTGGCGCGTATCATTGCGGGCGTCTATGTAGATTTCATCAGAGGCACCCCGCTTCTGGTGCAGTTATTTCTCGTCTACTTCGGTCTGCCAACGCTCATAGGTCGTCCAGTTCCATCGTTTGCGGCTGCGATTACAGCTATGGGCATCAACAGCGGCGCATACGTAGCCGAGATCGTCCGGGCGGGCATACAGTCAGTGGATCGGGGGCAAATGGAGGCGGCGCGGTCGCTGGGGTTGACCTATTCCGAGTCTATGCGGTATATCATCTTCCCGCAGGCTTTCAGGCGGATCATACCTCCTCTGGGGAACGAGTTGATCGCGATGCTCAAAGACTCATCTTTGGTGTCGGTCATAGCCCTGGAGGAACTGCTCCGCAAGGGGCAGGTGGTCATCACCAGGACGTTCAGGCCGTTTGAAGTGTACATGGTCGTGGCGCTTATCTACCTGGCGATGACCTTGGCAATATCCAGGCTGGTAAGCTGGTCTGAGAGGAGGTTGAGGGCGGTTGATTAGGACTGTCGGGCTCGAGAAATCCTTCGGGAGCAACCATGTGCTGCGTGGAATCGACGTTGCCATCAGGCCGCACGAGGTGGTCGTGGTCATAGGCCCATCCGGTTCCGGGAAGAGCACGTTCTTGCGCTGCCTCAATCTCTTGGAGAAACCCACCGCCGGCCAGGTGTTCTTCCGAGGCCAGTGCATCACCGATCCGTTGGTCAACGTCAACGAGGTGCGGCGCGAGATGGGCATGGTCTTCCAGAGGTTCAACCTCTTTCCGCATATGAGTGTGCTAGACAACATCACCCTGGGGCCCACGAAGGTGCGCGGCGCATCGCTGGAAGAGGCGCGGGAGATCGCGCGGGATCTCCTGACGAAAGTGGGGATTGCCGAGAAGGAGAACAATTACCCCTCTGAGCTGTCGGGCGGGCAGCAGCAGCGTGTTGCCATCGCCCGAGCGCTCGCTATGAAGCCCACGGCCATGTTGTTTGACGAGGCCACATCCGCCCTGGACCCGGAGATGATCGGCGAGGTGCTGGACGTTGTCCGCAAGCTGGCTGAAGAGGGCATGACCATGGTGGTGGTCACTCACGAGATGGGCTTTGCGCGCGAGGTGGGCGACAGGGTGTTGTTCATGGACGAAGGCGTGATCGTGGAGGACGGCCCGCCTGCCAAGGTGCTGGGCAGCCCGCAAAACCCCAGAACGCAGGCCTTTCTGAGCAAGGTATTGTAGAGCCACGGAGCGGGTCGCGGCGCGCGGCGCATGCGCTGCGCACACAGGAAAGTGTGGTAATAGTGGGCGAGCCCTCTGTCGTAGTAATACGAACGGAGGGGGGTCCCGATGGCCCGAAACGCGGTGGTCCGAAAAACCAGGGTCCGGGTGCGCGCGCCGATCCAATCGCCGGGCTGCCCCAGGCCGGGAATCTGGCTGCAGCCTGCATCTTTCGGGGCGGAGCATCTCGAAGACTTCGGCATGCCCGTCACTGGAGAATGGTCTTCGGCAGAACTGCGGCGAGCACTGATGATCGCGGTTGCGATAGCCCTGGCAGGCTTGCTTCTTGGGGCTCTCCTCGCAGCCTGGGCAGGAAGGGCGGATACGGATAGCGGGTCCGGCGCACTGCCGGGTCCTGTGAGGCCGCCCTTGCCGGAGCGCCCATCGCCGGGATACCCAGCGCCCGGCATCGACGATCCGACTGTCGGCGGAGAGCGTCTGCGCCTCTGCGACTGCGCGGGCGAGGTTGTGCTGCTGACATTCTTCAATACATCGTCCGGAGCCAGCCTGGCCCATATGTCAGTCTTAGCCCAAATGCAGGCGGAAAACCAGGAATCGGGCGTGCGCGAGCCGCGGATTGTGGCAATAGCAGTGGGCGAAAAACCCGATGCAGTGCTGCGATATATGGAAACGCGTAAGCTGGATGTGCCGGTGATTGCGGATCCCCGGGGCGAGCTTGCGCGCTTGTACGAGATCACTGCCGTTCCCACCACATTCGTAGTGGACGCACATGGCATCGTTCAGGACCTGCGCGTGGGCGCCATGACCCGCGCGCAACTGGAACGGGCCGTGCGGGCCGGTTTGGGTGGATAATCCATTGTAGATCGACAACAATGCTGAGGTGATCTAGGAATGCGCCTTGTCTGCCGGGGTTGATGACCTTCTGAGTCAGCTGCAAGAGTGCAGGGGCGCGAATCGGGATAGGACGGAATCCTTGCGGTGATCGCTTTGTTGGTTTCTGCGACTTCGACCCGCAAACTACATATCTGTGGAGACCACGTGCTCGAGTACTTGCCTGAGCGCAGCCTCTATGTCGCCGGAGATAAGCGCAACATCGTGATCGAGCCATCTCGACTCGTAACGCGGCCTAATCCCATCTGGAATCGCCAACACAGCTTTCGGTCTTTGGGCACTATGAGACCAGAGCGCCTCATAGTCCTTCAAGTAACCGAGAACCTTGTAGACGCTGTCTGACATGTATTCGGAGTCTGCAGGCGTGTTCTTGGCCTCCACTAGAAGGCAGAGCCCGTGATCGGATGCGCCGGTTCTGCGTAGTCTTATCACTAGATCCGGTCTTCGAGAACTCGACTTTGCTCCGCTATACTCACTTAGTATCGACCTGTACAGGCTTCCCGGCGAGACTCCGGAAAAACTATCATCGGGAGCCCGATCGAAGCATACTTCGCCTATCCACTCCGGCCCATGGAAGACGGCGATAGAATCGCTGCCGCCAGGCCTGACAACGCGGTATTGGACGCTGCCCTTCGTTCCAGGGGGCATGCAGACTCTCTCTATGGCCTCTATTGCACAGAGCAACACGTACAGCTCAAAGAGCGAGTCAGTATTCTCTTTCCCCCCGGGTGCTAACCACCCCTGTTCAAGAAGGCTCTTTACAGCAGCAAGATCCCCCATTTCCACAGCTGCCTCGAACTCCTGCCAAAGCTCGCACAGTCGCCAGTAGAGGCATTTCTTGCTGCGTGCGGCCCTAGCCAACATCACTGGTGTCACGCTGGGGGGAAGCGGCAGCTCAGTCAGATAAGACGAGCGCAGAATATCGCTCGCGCCCGCTACCGTTGCAGCCAAGCGGTCTCCGGTCCGCGGAGTCTCGGGGACGTCCTGCCTGATCGGAGACCGCGGCCGCGCCATTTGGTGCAGATAGCTCTTGAGCAAACGGTTTTCGGGGAGATCGTGCGTGCGGTTCATTGAGGACGCCACAAAATGACCAGGATCAGCTCTGACCGCCTGTTCCCTGATGGTTCGAGACCACATGACCTTGCCTCGCGGGCATCGCGAATCGCGGTTGACTGATGGTTGGCCGGCACGCGACAGTTGCCTCATCGAGTCAGGCAACTCCTGCGTTATGTAATCAAACGCTCCATTCGCGCGCGTCAGGTGATGGAGGTAGGCGATCCATGCTAAGTCCTGTCCGGACGCAGCCGAGAGCATCGCAATGAACTCCAGCAGGTTTCCGGGGCCGGGATAGCTGGCGATCCATACCGAGTCCAGGCGAGCAAACAAGTACTTCTTGGACTGGTTGAGCCAGTATTCATGGTCATACGAAAACTCGACGCCCATCTCATATTCCACCTGGCCCTGTCCATAGCATGACCGAGCTACCGATACGAGCTGCATCGGGGCTCTCGGCTTTCAGGCCGAGAGCATCGACAATCTTCTGCACCAAGTCGCCGCTCTGCCTCCTGTGCCCTTCAAACTGCGGGAACAGGAACGACTCCAGGGCGTCTATGAAGATCGCCGTTGCATCCGGGAACTCGCCGGGCGGAGTCATCGCGAATCGTTCGGAAACGTAACGGAGAATCGACAGCGGTATGGCAGCGCCTACAGGGAAACCTGCAGCCTGCAACCCGGTGTGCTGATCAGCGAACACCTGCTTGAAGTAGTAGAAAACCGTCTCCCAGAAGTCCTCGTCCTCGTCCTGAAGCCTCGCCGCACGCGGCATAAGGTGGCTATCGATTACCTCGCCCATCTCGTATGCGTCAGGAGCAGGAACTTCGATGAACGCGAACCTTCGCATGAACGCATACGACAATTGATACAATGATGCTTTGTCCAGAGTATTCATCGTACCTATGATCCGCCATCCGCTGGATAACCTGTAGCAATGGTACTTCGAGTCATCGCATTCAAGAGAGTTGCATTTAAGCAACACTCTCTTGCGATGGCCGCCATCACCTGGCTCATCGACCTCATAGGGCAACGCTACGTCCTTCCCGGAAAGAAGAGTGAACAACTCGCCGAAAGCCTTATCGACATCTGCCCTGTTTATCTCGTCAATGATGACCCAGGAGTCATCATCTATGCAGCTAGTAATCATCCCCGGCACGAAAGCGAGCCTCCCTGGCTGAACCGGGTCCGGCATATATCCGCCAATGACCTCGAAGGTAGTCCAATCGGACGTAGCCGTGAACGTGACGTAGCGTTCCGCCACACATGCCCTGGCGATAGACTCGGCAAGCGTTGTCTTCCCCGTGCCCGGAGGCCCATACAAAATGACATGGAAACCAGCTTTCAGCGCCGCGAGAACTCGCTGTATCAGCGAATCCGGGAAGGCAAAAGGCAACTGGACCGAGTGCGGGTCCGGCCAGAAGTCGGATCCCGATACCCTTGATGGCGAAGATGCCGCCAAAACGCGCCCGGGTTCCTTCAGGAACTCGCGGTAATTCACTTCGGGTCTGTCCGCTGCTAGTTCCAGACGATCCAACAGATCGGGCGCATCGATGCCGGAGTGACCGATCAGAAAGTCGGCCACATCCTGTGTATATCGCTCCCGAAGCGCTGACTCGATAGACCGGCGCAGATGATCGATGGTATCTATCTGGCCGAGATCCTCTTCTCGCAGGAGAAACGCCGCCAGAGGGAGAAGATCGCCGGAGCATTTGCGGTCGGTGAAGAAGGTCCAGATGTTTTCCTTCCAGTTCGGATGCTTATCCGCGCCCCACTTGCCCGTTCCGACTCCGAATCTGAGGATGGGCCTGACCCTTCGTCCTCGGCCTGGAGCCGGGTAGTCGTAGGGCTCTTCCTGCTTGTTACCCTTCTTCACAGGAACCGTGAGTACGTTCGAGCTGAACACTGTGGCTAACGACCGTTCGGATGGAGCTTCGGAAGCCCAACCGAGTTCCATTGCTCTCAATTCGGGTTCCTCTGTAGGGGGCGAAAGGAGAGCAAGTCGTATGTAGGCTCTCTTCAAAGCTTGGCGCTGGCTTTCGGCTCCTCCCTTCGGGCTCAGATTCGCCGCCCCGCCCCCCTGGAGATGCTGAACTTGGTCCAGCGCAAGGAAGGTGAGCAGCGCAGTCGTCATTTCCTGCCCAACTTTGCTCCTTGTGCTCCTTTGCTCACTTGACTCTTCTAGCTGAAGCAAAGGGTAGAACTTCCTGATAGTCGCTATCGACAGGTACATCAGGTTTGACCCCCCATATCAGCTCGGGATCAGTGGGTCGTATGGGCCGCCCAAGATCCTCGATCTGCTCGCAGAAAAGCAAGGGGACATCATTGGCGCAGTCTTGTCCATCCAATACGCGTTGGAACAGCTCCGCGAACGCGAGCGCCAATCTGGGCGGAACAGCGTTCCCCACCATTTGATACATTGCCTTGACGGAAGCAGCATGGAAAGTGAAGCTGTCTGGGAACGATTGGATTCGAGCCGCTTCGCGCACGGACATTGGGCGGTTCTCCACCGGATGCCAGACGCCCGCGTTTTCCGGCTTGAATGCCGCTGTGATAGTCCCAGCGATTTCGTCCCTACCAAAACGCCTGTAGAAGTTGGGCCACCTGTACCTTCGCATATTGTCCCTTATGCGCTGCAGACGCTCTGGAAGCATTTCGTAGGGAATGTCCTTCCACGAACCGCCTTCCGGAACCAGACTGCCAAGGTACAGCGCCTGTGGGTTGAGCCTCATCACATCCTGCTGATTGGGCGCATTGAGCGGAACATCGAGACAGGCCCCAAGCGATAGGTCTCGGCCGTGAACCGTCTCGGGAAAGCGAAAGCGCCCGAGCCCGCTCTGATTTGCTATTCCAACGATTATCACTCTCAACCTGTTCTGAGGCACACCATACTGGGCTGCGTTGACTAACTTAAGATGCACCTCATATCCATGCGATGCCAATCCTTCGCATATTTCGTCCACCAGCAAGTGCCCTTCAGGTTGCCGTATCGAGAGCAACCCTCGCACATTCTCGAGCATAACGATTTTCGGGTGCAGACAATCGATGAACTCCAGACATTTCTCGTAGAGATTCCCGCGGAGGTCCGCCGTGCCGAAGCGCCTGCCCGCATTGGAGAAAGGCTGGCATGGAAAACCAGCCGTCAAGACATCGGGAGCCGAGATACTAGGCGGCTCTAACTGGTAGACATCGCCTTCGATTATGTTGCCGATATTCTTTCTGTACGTTTCGCAGCAGTCCGCGTCGAGGTCATTAGCCCAGACCACATCGAAACCAGCCTGGACAAACCCAAGATCGATTCCGCTGCACCCGCTGAACATGCTCACCACAGTGGGCCGGCGGGCGACTTCGGGAACCAGCGCGTCTGTCGCCAATGGAACCTCACCTCCGTTGAGAGTAGTATTTCTCGAATGAAGCTCTTGTTCCTCCTCGCCCAAAAAACGGCAACCCGCTCATTCAGGGAACAACGGCAGATGCGCGGGGCGGAGTCGGCCGTCCGCTCGGTACGGTGCCGGCCGTTGCTTGGGTCAGATAGAACATATGTTCGAATAGATTATACAATGCTTGGGCATGACTGGCAAGACAGGTTGTGCCAGAAGAAGACCGCGTTCGGCGCACTGGACGCAAGATCTCAAATGGCGCATTGTACAGGCGCCCACGTGCATCTCTTGGCGGCAACGAATGTATACGGCTGTACGCTGGCAAGTTGCTGTGAACAGCGGGTTGAGCTGGCCTTTAAGATTCGCCGGTTTTCGCGGTGCTTTTTTGTCTATGTGTCTCGAATCGCGGCAATGGTTGATGCATGATAGAGCGTATAGTTGCATAGACCCGGGCGGTCGGAGAATCGAAGGTCTGACATGGCGGTTCGCCGGATCCTGAGGTCGAGAAAATGGGTGTATATGCCATTCGGTGCCACGACATGCTAGGAGAAATGGGCCAAAGGGCCATATTGACTCCGCCCTATCTGCTCCATGGGTGTATGGACGTGATTATACATCAACCATTGTCGGAAAACACGACATATAGGCGAAAATCCGTTGCGAAATCCGACAGATAGTTGTTCCCGCATCGCCTGCCTTCGGGGGAAGGACTTTGCCGCCGATCAACTTCGGATTTCTATTTCCGCGCCTCAGACTGTGCCCCAGACGCCTTTGCCCCAAATAGCTTCTTGAATACGAATGGCGCCACGAGTGTGGCCCACACGGCTACTGCGGCGTAGCGAAGCATGTTCCAGAAAGCGGTGTAGGGGAAGACCGCTTTCAGGCCGTACCTGATGCCCATCATCCCCGCCATGCCTATGGCCACTTTGATGATCTGCACCGGTAGGCTGGCGCGAACATCGTAGTTGACGTAGGCGACTTCGAGCGTGTAGCCTATTCCCGCCCCCACGAGGAAGCCGAGCACCTGGGCGACTTCCTTGGTGAACTCGGGATTATACGGCGCGGAAAGGGCGAACGCCAGGCCGGGAGCTATTATGGAGACTGCCAGCGCAAGCCCGACTTGCCGCCCGCGACCGGATGCGCGCAGGCGTTGCTGGATCGCGATGTATACATAGGCAATGACCAAGCCCAGCGGCGCTCCGACCAGAACGTCAGTGGGGAAATGGACTGTGGCGTAGACTCGTGTGAAGGCCACGACCACAACGATCGCGATGCCTGTGATGGCCACCCACTTTCGGCGGACGCTGCGCGAAAGATACGTCCAGAATGTGGACGTGACCTGCGCGTGACCGCTGGGGAATGAGTATCCCGTTCCGGTCAGTTTCAGGTACTCTGGCGCATTCAGGTGCGGGAAGGCTGCATACGGCCGCGCGCGGCAGACGATGAACTTGATTCCGATGTTTACGTAATTGGAGATCGACAGAGCCATGACGAGCCCGAATCCAAGCGACTTGTTCACGCACCAGTAGAGAACGGGTATCACAGCCATGTAGAATGACGTGGAACCCAGGTCCGTTATGGCCTTGATGACTCTATCAAGCCCGGGGGTCGCGATGCCTCTGAGAAACTCGAACACTGCAACGCTATCCAATACAGACCACCTCCGGCAGTTGATGTTCGCCGGAGAGGCTGAAAATCCTTCGCGCATCGACCCGAAGCAACAAGAGAGAAGCGAAAAGGATTCAAGGAATGACGGGCGCCATGTAGAAGAGAATGCAACAGAGCATGTCGAGCGGCAAGGTCACAGCGGGCAGGATGACAGGCCGAGCGATCCGGGGGGATTGGCGTGATAGTCAGCATCGGCGATGTAATGGTCGACGCGTATTTTCAAGTTCCCGACCATCGTAACCCTCGTACCGACACTTGTGGACGGGTGGAGTTGGCCGCGGGCGGGTCGGCCGCCAATTTCGCTGTGTGGGTGGCGCGTCACGGCCGAAAATCAGGCCTGATAGGCCGCGTGGGAGACGATTTTCTCGGGCGGGCGCTGGCCGCGGAGTTGGAAGCCGAGGGAGTGTGCACGTATCTCACATTCGATCCCGACCCGCAGTGCGGTACCGGACGGGTGGGAGTGATTGTGGCGCCCAACGGCGAGCGCGACATGATCTGCGATCGGCGGGCCAATATGCGTCTGTCGCCGGAGGACATCCCGCTGAAGGTCGTAGCCGGCGCCGGATGGCTGCATGTTTCGGGATATGCGCTGATGGAGGAAGGGCCGGCGCGGGCCGTCCGCCGGTGCATCGATGCGGCGCTGGAGGCGGGTGTGCCTGTGTCCATTGATCCGGCGGCCTACTCGTTCATCCGGGCCCTGGGCAAGGAGACGTTTCTTGCACTGTGCGATGGGGCCACGGTGATCCTGCCTAATCTGGACGAAGGGCGTGCAATGACTGGGCTTGAGCGACCGGAGGACATTGCAGCGCGCCTCCTTGACCACTTCCCCGTGGTCGGGCTCAAGCTGGGCGCCGATGGGTGCCTGGGCATGGCGGGGCAGTGGACGGGGATCGCAGGTCCTGCAGGTGTAGGCAGCGGCCGAGGCCAAGGCGTGGGCGCTCATGCACCTGCACGTGCAGGCGCCGGCAAAAAGGGGCTCGCGGCTACCGTGCGCTTCGCCGCTGCGCCCACGCAGGTGGTGGATACGACCGGCGCGGGCGATGCCTTCGACGCCGGCTTCGTCATCGAGTACTCGCGCGGGGCGGGCCTGGCCGCCAGTCTTGCCCGGGGGAACGAGATGGGGGCCCGGGCGGTATCGATGATAGGCGCGAGGTAGGCGCGAGGCGGTCGGATCGAAAAGAGTGTCTCAATTGAGCAGTATCCATGCGCCTACCGCGAGCAGGACTATGCCGACCAGCTTGAACAGGCCAAACGGGACGCGTTCTATCCCCAGCCAGCCCAGGTGATCGATGAGCGCGGCCATTCCGATCTGGCCTACTATGATGGCGGTCGTTGCGCTGACCGCCCCGACTTTTCGGATCCCGTATGCTACCGCGGCCGTGATGATTGGGCCTACGGGCCCGCCCAGCAAGCTCCACCAGGGAGCGGATCCCAAGCGTGCAAGGCCGCCCTGTCCGAGCCCCAAGGCCAGTCCGGCTCCTGTGAGCGCGGCGCCTGAGGCCAAGACCACGAAGGTAGTCTCCCATAGGCCTATGGCCTTCGCCGCCGTTGTGTTGACGGTTCCCTGGAAGGCCATGGCGATACCGCTAGCTGCTGCAGCCGTGAGCGCGAACACCGCGCCTGCGCTGGAAAGGCGCACGAACACCACTACCTTTCATCTTTGACAGGCAAATCCGGTTCCACGCTGTAGTGATTCCCACACAATGGCCTTGAGTTGCAGGCAGTGTGTAGCAGGAATCCGACACGACAAGGAGAATAGAAATCATACTATGGACTCCGGGGGTTCAGATGGGTCCGGATATGGGCGAATGGCAGTTTGCCCGTCTGAGTCTCTGGGCAAGGGTGGACTACGAATAATAGAGGGAGGCAAGTTTGTATGCGAAGGTTCATGTCAGTACTCGCGTGTTTTGTGGCGCTGCTGATGATTATTACGCCAAGCTTCGCTGCGGAGAAACTCGCCAAAAAGCAGGAGCTCAGCTTCAATGTGGGAACAGAGCCGGAGACGCTCGACCCGGCCAAGTCTACGGGAGTTCCCGAGGCCATCATCGAGCTCAACTGCTTCGAGGGCCTTACCAGAATGGACCAAAACAACATTCCCCAGCCGGCAATAGCTGAGAGCTGGACTATGAGCAAGGATGCCAAGACCTACACCTTCACGCTTCGGAAGACCAAGTGGTCCAATGGCGAACCGCTTACTGCTCATGACTTTGAGTGGTCATGGAAGAGGGCGCTTGCTCCGGAGACTGCCGCGGAGTATGCGTATCAGCTCTACTACATCAAGAATGGCGAAGCCTACAACACAGGCGCCCTCAAGGACGCTTCCAAGGTGGGCGTCAAGGCGCTGGATGACTACACCCTGCAGGTTGTGCTGGAAAACCCCACGAGTTACTTCCTAGAGCTGTGTAACTTCCCGACTTTGATGCCTGTATACCGCAAGGTAGTTGAGAAGAACCCTGAGGGATGGTTCCAAGACATAAAGAACTACATCGGCAATGGGCCGTTCAAGATCGTCAAATGGGATCACAGCGCCGTCATAGAGATGGTGCCCAATGAGAACTACTGGAGACGCGATGAGGTCAAGCTGGACAAGCTCGTTCTATACCTCATCGACAACCGCCAGACGGCTCTGTCCATGTTCGACACGGGCCAGCTTGACTGGTTTGACGACCCGCCGGTTTCGGAGATCCCGCGTCTCGAAAAGGAAGGCTCCCTGTTCCGATCTCCGTATATCGGCACCTACTACTACATGTTCAACGTCACCAAGCCCCCGCTGAACGATGTCAAAGTCCGTAGGGCTCTCACCATGGCCATCGACCGGCAGATGCTGATTGACCGCGTGACCCGCGGCAACCAGAAACCTGCGCTCGCCTATGTTCCTTTCGGTCTGGCAGATGGCAAGCCCGGCTCCGACTTCCGCCAGGTGGGTGGGAACGACTACATCAAGGAGAACCTTGCAGTCGCCAAGAAGCTCCTGGCCGATGCCGGGTACCCCAACGGCAAGGGCTTCCCAACGCTGACGATTCTCTACAACACCAGCGAGAACCATAAGAAGATCGCTGAGGCCATTCAGGAGATGTGGAAGAAGAACCTGGGTATCAACGTCCAGCTTACCAACCAGGAGTGGGGCGTGTATCTGGCATCGCGCGATGCCCTCAACTACGAAGTGGCCCGCGCCGGCTGGATCGGCGACTACATGGATCCGACCACATTCCTCGACATGTGGACGACCGACAACGGCAACAACGATACTGGCTGGGGCAACAGCACCTACGATAATCTGATCGCGACCAGTCTCAAGACGAGGCTGTTCCCCGAGCGCGCCAAGATGCTCCATCAGGCTGAGGACATCCTCATGAGCGAGCTGCCCATCATGCCCATCTACTTCTACGTTAACCAGAACGTTATGAGGCCGTGGGTCAAGGGCGCCGTCAGGTCGCCTCTGGGATTCATCGACTTCAGATGCGCTTATGTGCTTGAGCACAAGTAGTGTGCTAGATGGAAACTGACCTGTTCATGTGAGCTGACAGAGGCCGGAGGCGTGCTCGGGCAACCGGCGCATGCCTCCGGCGCTGACATTTGACGGGAGCTGATATCGGTGGGCGGATATGTTCTAAGGAGGTTCATTTCTGTCATCCTCGTTGTGTTCGTAGTTGCGACCGGGACGTTCATCCTCATGCATGCGATTCCCGGGGGGCCGTTCAAGAAGGAGAAGGCTTTGCCTCCGGCGATCCAGAGGAACATAGAGGAGAGGTACAAGCTTAACGATCCGCTCTGGAAGCAATACGCTGACTACATGAAGAACCTGGTGCGCGGCGACCTGGGGCCGTCCTTTAAGTACCTGGGCCGATCTGTGAATGATATCATCCGCGATGGATTTCCGGTCAGCGCTGTCCTGGGCGCCTGGGCCATACTGTTCGCGCTTGTTATCGGGGTGCCCGCAGGGATCATCTCAGCGCTCAACCAGAACAAGTGGCAGGATAACTTGGTGATGGCGATCGCCATCATCGGCGTGTCGGTGCCCAACTTCGTCATTGCGACTTTGCTCATGTACGTGTTCGCGGTCAAGCTCAGATGGCTTCCGGTTGCCATGTGGGGAACGCCCAAACACGTGATTCTACCTATGATCGCTCTGGCCGGCTTTCCCGCGGCCTTCTTTGCAAGGCTCATGAGGTCCAGTACTTTGGATGTCCTGTCGCAGGACTACATCCGCACTGCTCGGGCCAAGGGGCTGTCGTGGTACGCTGTTGTCGTGAAGCACGTGGTGAAAAACGCAATACTGCCTGTGGTGACTTATCTGGGACCGCTGGTTGCCGGAATCCTCACAGGTAGTTTCGTGGTAGAGAACATTTTCGCAATCCCGGGGCTCGGACGCTACTACGTTACGAGCATCTACAACCGGGACTACACCACGATCATGGGCGTGACGATATTCTACAGCGCATTCCTCGTGGTGCTGAACTTCCTGGTAGACATCGCCTATGGGTGGATCGATCCCAGGATCAAACTGGTGAAGGCAAAGGAGTGATGGGCTGTGGAATACACTTCTGACATGTTCAAACCGGTAGCCAAGGACCTCGAGGGCGCGGAGGCGATCGTCCGTCCATCGGTTACCTACTGGCAGGACGCCTGGCGTCGCCTTAAGCAGAACCGGCTGGCCATGGTCGGTTTGTGGGTGATA
>CAYYHF010000006.1:0-26966 GCA_964471415.1 uncultured Clostridia bacterium
GCAGCTGTGTTCGCGCTAGCTGTGTCGAACTGCTGCTGTATCGCACTGCTGCTGTGTGCACTGCTGCCGCATGCTGCACTGCTGCTGTTGACAAGAGACCATTTCACCAATATACTGTTGGGCGTGCACTGGCGCTATTGACAATCACTGGTCGCGCAGACGGTACGGGATGGCAGCCATTTGCACCGACCTCTGTGGATGCATTGCCACATACAGGCCGGTGCTTCTGTTTTGCTTAGGCTGGTATCACGTGCCAGGGGGCAGCGAACCCGATTCAGGAGGTTATGGGGTAGTGAACGCAGATGTCAGCGTGCTTCTCCGAAGCGCGCTGGATCGACTGCCAGATGGGATTATCGTGCTGGACAATGAAGATAGGATGGTTTTCGCCAATTCTTCCGCTCTCTCGTTGCAGGACACAGGCACTGACTCATTCACTCGAGGAACACTTCCGGCGTATATGCGAATACCCCTGACCGATGAGGCTGGATGTCGGCTTGGTACTCTGGTGCTAGCAGAAGATGGTTCGCGCTACCGCCGCGATGTTTCCGCGCGGCGACTTAAGCTCATCGAGTCAGCTGTCATCACTGGTTTGGAGAAGGTGACCGCCTGCCTCGAATCGCGCGACTCGCATACAAAGAAACACTCGGATCGCGTGAAGGATCTTGCAGTGGCCATGGCTCGACACAGACTGCGCAATCCGGCGATTCTGCCGGTTATAGCGCTATCGGCTCGATTGCATGACATAGGGAAAACTGAAATCAGCCATCGTATTCTGAGGAAACCCGGTCCTCTTTCCGACGAAGAGTGGGCCGAGATCAGGCGACACCCAGTGGTGGGAGCGGAGAGGCTGTCATCTGTGCTCAATCTTGGCGCTGTGACGCGCGCTGTTCGCCATCACCACGAGAGGTATGACGGCACGGGCTATCCGGACGGTCTCGCCGGGTCAGCTATACCGCTGGTTGCCCGCATCATCGCTGTGGCCGATAGCTACGATGCTATGACGTCTAACAGGCCGTACCGCAGGGCGTTGAGGCCTTTGGAGGCCGCGATGGAAGTGGCGAGGCATGCCGGTACCCAATTCGACCCAAAATGGGCCGAGGTACTATTGCAGATAGTCTCGACTGCTCAATTGGTTCAATAATGTAAACACGTGGAATAGTGGCCTCGCCAGGGTTCCCGATCCGGTTTGCCCAGCATTCCGTCTGTTTAGCCCGGCAAAAGAGCGGGATGATAAACCGGGGGTGATCACGTTGCCGAGACGCCGTTCCATTGTCTCTGATGATGTGAAGTACGAGATCGCCCGCGAACTCGGCTTCGCTGACAAGATCAACGTGGAAGGCGACAACTACGATTACGGTAACATCACTACCCGTCAGGCTGGTCTCATCGTACGAGGCCTGATCGAAAAGGCCGAGCAGGCGATGGCGGATCAGCTGAGGAGGCGGGGGCAATAGCCCCCGCTTCAGTAGCATTAAGGCTTTCGCCAGGCCGGCCTCGCGAGGTCGGCCTCGCCAGGCCTGTTTCGCCGGGTCGGCCTCGCGAGGTCAGCCTCGCCGCTTCTAGGTCGGGCCGCCTGTTGTCTGGTCAGAGAGTGTACTTGAACTCTTGGGCCGCTTGACAATAAAGAATATTATGGTACCGTAATACTTGAATGCGCAAGGGGGGCGGCCGATGATGTCAAGTGTTGTACAGATAGCCGAAGCAACATCCATCGCACTGCACAGTATGGTCTTCATTGCCCGGGCCAACGGAACGAATGTAACAGTTAAGGAACTGGTTTCTGCGACCGGCTTCTCTCACGCGCATTCATCAAAGGTACTCCAGCAACTGGTGCGAGCGGGGTTGCTGCAGTCCGCCAGAGGCCCTAAAGGCGGTTTTCGGCTGTCAAGGCCGGCCGATGGCATCGTGCTCCTTGACGTGTGGGAGGCTATGGAGGGTCGTCTCATGGTGGAGATGTGCATTGTGAATGGCACACCTGACAAGTGTCCGTTCGGTCGCTGCATTCTGGAAGAGCTGCCGGGGCACTTGTCGGAAGAGTTCCGCGAATACCTTGGAAGCAGGACGTTGTCTGATGTTGTGAAGCAAATCGCGGAAAGACACGGCCATGCCGGTAATCCGGGTAAGTGATAGACGATGATTGAGCATGATGAGCAGTCACACACGATGGCAGACTCTGAGGGAGGATGATCCTTTTATGGTAGAGTTGATACGTCCCAGTGAGGTCGCAACATCCGTCAATCCCCGCGGCGAAGAGGTGCGCTTCCTGGTGAACAGGGACCCAATCTCCGTGGTTATGCTGTCGCTCCCGCCGGGCGGCGAGGTCCCCGCGCACCGAACCCCTGTGGATGTGCTTTTCTACGTTGTGAGCGGCAACGGCGAGGTGACCATCGGGGAGGAGGCGGCCTTAGTTCAGGCCGGCGACCTCGTGGTCAGCCCTGCGGAAATCCCGCACGGCCTGAAAGCTGCGACTCATTCGAAGTTGGAAGTATTCGTTATCAAGACTCCGAATCCAAAGAAGGCTGCGCGTTAGCTCAGAAGCGCAGTCTTCGTAGGATTTCCAAGCCCAGGCGAAGCAGTAGATCGCTGCACACGCGCGTTCGAAAACCTATGGCACGCGACAACATCCGAGCTAGTTTGCTGCGCGCCCCGACTACGGACAGGGCGCGCATACAAAAAGCGCTGGTCTTGCCGGAGGGAGTGAGGGATTCCGCATATGAGGCAGCCGCCTCAATGGCTTTGGCTATCCCAATGCCGATCTCAGCCCATTCTCCATATTCATCTAGCCATGGCGCGATTTCCTGCACGAATTTCTTGTTGGGGTTGGCGCGCAGTGTTCCGGCGGAGTCTTTCATCTTCAATGCATGATCGGACAGAATAGCGACTGCCTCGACGAGAGCTCCTCGGTCCATGTTGTATTTCGCATCGCTGACAGCCTTTGCAAGGAGCGGCGGATCTCCTGGGTGCAGCGGACTGATGGCGCAGGCGTCCCGGAAAACTCGCAGGGCCTCGACTGAGGATTCGCCCACCACGGCGGCGGCGGATGCCGCCCACGCGATCTCGGCATCATAGAGCTGGGGATCGTTCATGTAGAGCGCCGCCGTCCCCAACGCTATCTTGGACGCTTCTGCCTGGTTCATGGGATTTAGGAACAGCCCGCGACTCACCTCCGGCAATCGAGCACTCCTGCCCATATAGGGCGATATGTGCAGCTCGCCTTTCATTGTGGCATCGTTTACCGGGTAGTTGTCCCAGAAGGTAACAGGACGTCCTAGCGCGTCCGAAGCCGTCTTGGCGTACTCATAGGATAACTCCCTCGAGCACACAGTCGGGCCGGTCCACATTATGTCTATCTCCGGGTGCAGACCGGCGCCTATCTCGCGCACGTAGTCTGTGGATGTGTCTCCGCAGTATTGGGTCGGGCAGACTATCAGCCTGGTATCGAAAGACATGCCCTTCAGACGCTCTCTCACATCGTTGGCCAGTTCCACCTGGGCCGTGGCCAAGCTGCCGAAGGTTTCTCGGTCTTCTTCATTGGCGAGTTCAGCAGGTATGTCGTCCAGAAGGAGCGCGAAATCGCGCACGCCTTCATCATGCAGAGGCGCCATCTTCGCCACAAGCACGTCCACATCCGACTTGTCGGAATAGCGGAGCGAGAGCCCGGGGCTGAGCGAGAACACAAAAGATATCCCTACCTCGCGAGCGTGCGAGGCAAGCCTGTTTAGGCTGGACACTTTCTTGGGCGGATAGGGAAGACGCCATTTCTGCCTGTGGTAAGGGTCGTCCTTAGGCGCATATAGATATGCGTTCATGCCCACCTTCGACATGAACGACAACATGTCCATGCGCTCCGCGTGAGACCAGGGCTTGCCGTAGAAACCTTCCACGATGCCTCGCCAGAGAAAGTCGCTGCCCAATCCGGACACACCTCCGAACCCCTCATGGCAACACAATTCAAGGTCAGCGCCGGACTATCCTTCTCTCGCTGCAGGACAATTTCGCCGGCATGAGGAATGAGAAGAATTGCTATGAGCCGCTACGAACTGTCATGAGCGAAACCAAAGGAGTGTTGTCGGTGCCTGCAGTATTGATCAAGAACGCTACTGTCATTACCATGGATCAAGCACGGCGTGTCATGGAGAACTGCAGCATTCTGGTGGAGGGCGACAGAATCTGCGCTGTCGGCGATGGCGTCGACTTGGGCGGCACTGCGGGCGGTACCCCCATTGGCGTCTTCGGAGATCACCGCGGCGCCGGCCCCAAACCTTGTCGCGTCCCCGGCACTGGTGAGGATCTGCGAATTATCGATGCATCAGGCTGCATTGCCATTCCCGGTCTCATTCAGACCCATGTCCATCTGTGCCAAGCCCTGTTTCGCGGAATGTCCGACGATATGGAACTCCTTGACTGGCTGCGCCTGCGCACCTGGCCCCTCGAGGCCGCGCACGACGAAGAGTCAATCTACTACTCAGCCCTTCTCGGCATAGCCGAACTCCTGCGCGGAGGCACCACATGCGTGGTCGACATGGAGACTGTGAACCACACTGAGAGCGCGTTTCGGGCCATAGTTCAGTCCGGAATCAGAGCTGTATCGGGCAAGGTGATGATGGACTGGGGAGACGATCTCCCCGAGGCGCTGCGCGAGACGAGCGAGGCTTCGCTTGCCGCTAGTGTGGAGCTGGCGGACAAGTGGGACGGCTCTGCCAACGGACGGCTTCGCTATGCATTCACGCCCAGGTTCGCCGTGTCATGCAGTGACTGGCTGTTGCGGGAGGTGGGCGCCATCGCCAAGCAACGCGGGGCCTACATACATACACACTCGTCTGAGAACCGCGGCGAGATCCAGATCGTGCAGGACGAGCGCGGAGCGCGCAACGTCATCTACCTTGACCGAGTGGGCTTGCTCGGCCCCAGGACGATACTAGCTCACTGTATCCACCTGGACCAAGCAGAACTGGACACCCTAAAGCGCACCGGGACCCACGTGGCTCACTGTCCGTCTTCCAACCTCAAGCTGGCATCGGGCATCGCCCCGGTGCCCGAGATGCTCAAGATGGGGATCAATGTCAGCCTGGGCCCGGACGGGGCGGGCGGCAACAACAACCTAGACCAGTTCGTAGAGATGCGAATGGCCGCTTTGATACACAAGCCTCGATTGGGCCCCACGGCGATGCCGGCATTGACGGTGCTGGAGATGGCCACACTGCGCGGCGCTGCCGCTTTGGGCATGGAGGGCGAAATAGGCAGCATCGAGCCGGGCAAGAAGGCCGACATCGTCCTGCTCGACTTGGGCAGACCTCATGCCGGCCCAGGCGCGTGTGTGGATCCGGTATCGAGGGTCGTTTACTCAGCGCACTCCTCAGACGTTGTGATGACGATGGTCGACGGCCGAGTGGTCTACGATGATGGGCGGCTTGTCAGTATCGATGAGCGCGATGTGCTGTGCAAGTGCGAGGAGTGCATAGTGCGCTTGGTCCGGCGGGCGGGCCTCATGAAATAGTCCGGCATAGGTCGGCACAGGCCAGCACAGGCCGGGGATAGGCCGGGATTTCCGCTTGCATCTCCCCTGTCGATGTGGTAAGGTATGCATAATTTATCTGCAGCAGCAACGGTTGAAATAGGGGAGTGCAGGGATTGAGTCGTCGACGCAACAATCATATTAATGTGAACAACGAGGGACATCTGATCATCGGGGGTTGCGATGCGGTAAGTCTCGCGAAACGGTTCGGCACTCCGCTGTACGTCATGGACGAGGATTGCGTACGCCGGGCCTGCCGCTCTTTCGTAGAGGAGTTTGGCGCGCGCTATCCCAGTGTGCGTGTGCTCTACGCCAGCAAGGCGCTGATGGTTAAGGCCATTGCCAGGCTCGTATTGGAAGAGGGCCTGTCTTTGGACGTCTGCTCCGGGGGCGAAATCTACACGGCAGTTGCGGCGGGCTGTCCGCCGGAACGCATATACTTTCACGGCAACAGCAAGACGGCCGCTGAAATTGAGTTCGCGCTGAGTGTGGGCGTGGCCCGGTTCATCGCCGATAGCCTGGACGAACTTCGTCTCATAGACAGACTCGCGCGCTCAAAGGGTCTGGTTGCTAACGTGATGCTGCGCCTGACTCCGGGGATCGAGGCGCACACCCACGACTATATCAAGACGGGCCAAATCGACTCCAAGTTCGGCATAGTCATCCCAAACGGGGACGCTCTTCGCGCTGTGAGCATCGCCAAAGGGATGGCCAATGTGAGGCTGACGGGGCTCCACTGCCACGTTGGTTCGCAAGTGTTTGAGATGGAGCCTTTTGTGGATGCGGTGGATATCATGATGCGCTTTGCCCGGCAGGCATACGAAACCACCGGGTTCATCATGGAGGAACTGAACATCGGCGGCGGGCTGGGAATTCGCTACAACTCCAAGGATGATCCGATCACCGCGGGCGATCTTGCTCGGGCCGTTGCCCCGGCGCTGCGCGATTCGGCATCGCGCTACGGCCTGCCTCTTCCAACCCTACTGCTTGAGCCGGGAAGGTGGATCGTAGGCGAGGCCGGGACCACTCTTTACACAGTGAATGCAGTTAAGCGCATAGAAGGTGTGAGGATATACGTGTCAGTGGACGGCGGCATGGCGGACAATCCTCGTGTGGCCCTGTATCAGGCAGAATACGAGGCGGTGTTGGCCAACCGAGCGGCGAGCCTTGGATCCGGGCAGGAGTCGAGTCCGAGCCCGATTACGGGTCCAAGCTGTAGTCCCAGTCCGGACGGCGAGGAGATCCGGGAGATGGTCTCCATCGCCGGCAACTGCTGCGAATCAGGGGACATGCTCGTGTGGGACGCTGAGATGGCGCGCCCGCAAGTAGGCGATACCATCGCTGTGTTCTGCACAGGAGCCTATAATTACTCCATGGCGAGCAACTACAACCGCTACCCTCGCCCGGCCATGGTGCTTGTGCGCGATGGGAAGGCCGATGTGATTGTGGAGCGGGAGACATACGCCGACCTCACGATGCGGGATGTAGTGCCGCTCAGACTGAGATCCGGGTCTGTCGCCGGCGCGGCGCCGCCGTGCCCGACAGCCCATATGGGCCGGTTGGGCCGCACTGCGAGGTAGCAAGGCGCCCCCTTCCAACGTGTTGACCCTGCCTGGATGGAATGCTAGTATTGTGGCACGTAGGGGAAAGGGGGATAAGCGAGGTGCGCGAGAAGGTTGAGGCTGTCATCGGCAGGATAAGGCCGTCTTTGCAAGCCGATGGCGGCGATGTTGAGCTAGTGGACGTGACTGAAGACGGAATCGTCAAGGTCAGGCTGAAGGGAGCCTGCGCTGGCTGCCCGATGTCCAAGATGACGCTGAAGAATGGCATAGAGAGGATACTGAAGCAAGAAATCGCCGAGGTAAAGTCGGTTCAGTCAGTGTAGCAGTCCGGCGCTCTAGATGGCGAGGCAAAGCAAGGGGGGCCGTATGGCCCCCCTGTTACTTCCATGGTCGTCTCGGAAGGCATCTAGTCCATGACCCACATCCCCAGGGCCTGGTATGTCCGCATGTCCACTATGCCCGTTGCCGGCAATCCCGTGTCTCGCTGTAGCTGCATTATCGCGCGTTCGGTGGCCGGGCCGTAGACGCCGTCCACACCGGCATGCTTGTAGCCGAGCTTCGCCAGTCTCAATTGGATAGCGTAGACATAGCTGCCCTTGGCCCCTGGCTCAATCCGGGGCCGAGTCGACCCGAACACGCCGAAATGACCGGCGGTAATGATCACGGGAGTTCCCACTTCGACCATGGAGTAGAGCCGTTCCACATCCCGGTTGAGCATGCGCACGCATCCGCCGGACTTGCGCTGTCCCACAGTCCATGGTTTGTTGGTGCCGTGTATCCCATATTTCCCCCATGGCACGTCCAGCCCCATCCATCGGGTGCCGAACCCGCCTGCCCAGGCGGCCTTGTCGGACACCTTGAAATAGCCCAGAGGGGTTGGGGTGGACGGCTTTCCGATCCCCACACGGTACTGGACCGCGGGCTTCCCGTCATCGAGAACGGTCAGTGTGAGGTTGGATGTGTCTATGAGAACGGCGCGCCAGCTGGTTTCTCGGCTCTTGCCCGGGCGGGCCTCGATGCTGTCGCCGCTGGGCTTGAGCGATGCGGCAACGATCGGTTCGCATATTCGTCCCAGAGCCATCCACACCGACATGTCCACAACGCCGCTGTCGGGCAGGCCGGCGCTGGCCTGAAAGGCGCGTACTGCGCGGTCAGTCGCAGGCCCGAACACTCCGTCTGCAGGGCCGGAGTAGTGCCCTGACACGGCAAGTCCCTCCTGCAGATCCTGCACCTGCTCGCCGACCATCCTTGGCTCGTCAAGCCACAGCAGATGTAGGTCGCCGCAAGAGCACTTGTCTGCGGCTTTAGCTCCCTGGGGCACTGGTTCCATCGGCTCTTGACCGCCGCCTGCCCAGAGCGGGCGAAGGCCGTTGGTGTTCGCAGGCCCAGCCGTTGCCGCCGCTTCCATCGCCGTCACCGGGCTGTGCTGGGGCTCAACCTCCGGTGGCAGCTCGACGATGCGGAACTCGTCATCCTGCCCCAGCGGTTCTTCGTGTCCGGGCGCCATATCATGATACCCGCGAGAAAACAGCACCGCCATGATCAGCCCGACCACAATCAACCCAGCCAGGCCCGTCATGAGCTGCCTGTCACGCCCTTGCTTCACCTTCATCACCCATATCCTGCAGATCGCCTCATTGATGCATTTCCCAGGTACTCCATCCAGCATAGTCTATCCAGCGAGTCGCAGGTTACGCAGCGCAGGGCAGCGCAGGCGGAGGGGCGCTTTGAGGGCGGCTTCGAGAATGAGGCATGAAGGCTGAAATGGGTGGAAGAAGGTATGGGCGCGCGCGACTAGAATACATATCCCGGTACCTAAAATGGCTGGCCGACACGAGCCGGTCTCATTGAAGGGGGCTAGCGGATGCGGGGCGAAATGCGAGCCATTGCCAAGACATCGCCGTCTTTCGGCGCCGAGAAGGTTGTGGTTCCCATTCCCCAGCCCGGCAGGGGCGAGGTATTGATCCGGGTGCGCGCGACTGCCATCTGCGGCACTGATGTGCACATCTACGAATGGGATGAGTGGTCGCAGACCCGGGTGAGGACGCCGAGAATCTTCGGGCACGAGTTTTGCGGGGATGTTGTCGAAGTGGGCGAAGGCGTTGCGAGAGTGAAGCCGGGTCAGTTCGTCTCGGCGGAGACGCATACAGCGTGTGGGCATTGCTTCTACTGTCTTACTGGGCAGGCGCACATCTGCCGGGAGGCCAAGATCGTGGGGATCGACAGGGACGGGTGCTTCGCCGAATACGTTGTCCTCCCCGAGTTCAATTGCTGGATCTGGGACATCGATATACCCGAGGAAGTCGCGGCCATCCAGGACCCGTTCGGCAATGCGGTCCATACGGCGCTGGCGACTGATCTGGCAGCCAAGACCGTCCTCATAACCGGTATGGGTCCTATCGGGCTATGCGCGATCAGCGTTGCCAAGCGCTCGGGCGCCGCTGAAGTCTATGTAACCGATGTATCGGAGTACCGACTCGAACTTGCCAGGAAACTCGGCGCCGACCTGGCGATCAACCCGACAAAGGAGGATCCTGTGTCGGCGGTCAGGAAAGCCACAGGAGGGCTGGGCGCCGATGTCCTGCTGGAGATGTCGGGCAACCCCACCGCTATACGGCAGGGGTTTCAGGCGCTGCGCAAAGCGGGTTTCGCATCGCTTTTGGGGATTCCGTCCAAACCCATGCAGATAGACCTGGCAGACGACATCATATTCCGAAGCCTCACTGTGCAGGGCATCAACGGACGAAAGATGTTCGAGACGTGGTATCAGGCCAGGGCGCTGCTGAAGGCGGGGCTGGACGTGATGCCGGTCATAACCCATAGGATGTCGCTTTGGGACGATCTGGACAAGGGCATGGAACTCATGATGTCGGGCCAATGCGGAAAAGTAATCCTGTATCCGTAGGCCGACCTGCGCGTTGGGCAATACAACACTCGCAGGCGTCCGCGACAGGACGCCTGGGTATGGTAAGCATATCACGGCTAAGCAGACTTCGACGGAGGGGGCATAGACATGTCTGACGCACTGGCTTATCTTGACGATGAGCTTGCCGAGCTGCGTGAGCAAAAGCTGTTCAGGTACCCGAAGGTTCTGACAGGACAACAAGAGGCTAGGGCCATATACGATGGTCGGGAGGTCATAAACCTTTCGTCCAATAACTACCTGGGCCTTGCGACTCACCCTCGGATGATCGCGGCGGCCGCGCGGGCAACGCAGGAACTCGGGGCGGGTTCGGGCGCGGTGCGCACTATCGCCGGGACCATGGACATGCACGTTGAACTAGAGAGGAAGATAGCCGCGTTCAAGCATACTGAAGCGGCTTTGGTATTCCAGTCGGGATTCACTGCGAATTCAGGTACAGTATCAGCAATACTTGGCAAGGAAGACGTGATCGTCAGCGACGAGCTCAACCACGCCAGCATAATAGATGGTTGCCGGCTGTCTCGGGCTGCGATCAAAGTCTTTCCGCATGGAGACATAGACGCGCTGAGGAAGCTGCTCGACGAGACCGATGCCGTGCGCGATGCAGGCCACCATGTTTTGGTCGTGACTGACGGCGTATTCAGCATGGACGGCGACATTGCCAAGCTGCCGGAGATTGTACGGGCCGCCAAGGAGCACGGGGCGATCACCATGGTGGACGATGCACACGCCAGCGGCGTGCTGGGTCGCAACGGCAGGGGCACTGTGGACCACTTCGACCTGCACGGCCAGGTTGACATACAGGTTGGCACGTTGTCGAAGGCCATCGGCGTGCTGGGCGGGTACGTGGCGGGGACCAAGACCCTGATCGACTACTTGATCCACCGAGGTCGGCCTATCCTGTTCAGCACGTCTCATCCGCCGGCGGTCACTGCGGCTTGCCTGGAGGCGTTCGACATCCTTATGGAACACCCAAAGATCATCGACCAGCTATGGGAGAACACCCGATTCTTCAAGAAGGGCCTTGAGGACATGGGGTTTGATACCGGTATCAGCCAAACGCCTATCACGCCCGTCATCGTGGGCGAGGGCGCGCTGGCGATGGAGCTGTCGGACAGGCTATTTGAGGAGGGCGTATTTGCCCAGGCCTTGGCGTTCCCCACTGTACCGCGGGGCAAGGCCCGAGTGCGCACCATCGTCATGGCAACCCACACTCAAGAAGACCTGAACTTGGCGCTTGAGGCGTTCAGGAAGGTGGGCAAGGAACTCGCCATCATATGAGTGGACTGGTGAACTAGAGGGCTGAGGCGATGGTCGAGAACGATTCAGTCTGTAAAGGAGGGACAAGCAATGCCGGAAGTCGTCTATTCTGAGGAGACCCTGAAAGCCCAGGACGGAACGGACCTGTTCTGTCGTGTGTGGTTGCCGGGCACGACCGATGGAGTAAAGGCTATCGTTGTGATCTGTCACGGCCTAGCCGATCACTCGGGAAGATTCACGCATGTGGCGCAGTTCTTCGCAGAGCGAGGCTACGCCGTTTACGCCTATGATCACCGAGGGCAGGGCAAGTCGGGAGGGCTGCGCGGTCACGTGGACCGATGGACGCAGTTCTACGATGACCTGTGGATCGTGATCCGCACCGCAAAAGGGCGTCATTCCGGCCTCAAGCTGTTCCTCATAGGCCACTCTATGGGCGGCCTGATCGCGCTGGGGTATGCTCAGCGCCGTCCCAGAACGATCACTGGAGTCATCGCCAGCTCGCCCTGCCTTGACCTGCGCACGAAGGTGTCTCCTGTGAAAAGCGCGTTTGGCAGAGCGGCTTCGTGGCTTGCGCCGCGCCTTGCGGTGGACACTGGGATTCCGGCTCGCCACCTGTCGCACGATCCTGCGGTTGTGGCCGCTTACAGTGCCGATACGATACGGTATCCCAAGGTGACCGCCAAGTTCTTCGTCGAATTCGATGCGGCTATGCGCAATGTGCGTGAGGGCGCCGGTTCTTTTGCCGCCCCATGTCTATTCATGCCGGGCGGCGACGACCCGATTTGCTCGACCCAGGCTACCGTGGACTTCTACAACAACGATCCACACCCCGACAAGAAGCTGGTCGTCTGGGACGGCCTCTACCACGAGATCTTCAACGAACCTGAGAAGGAGAAGGTGTTGGAGACTGCCGCTCGGTGGATCGCAGAACGGGACGGACGGTAGGCGGTAGTCGGCAGACAGCGGACGGCGCGCTATGGGTCGCAGTCGGTCGATGGCAAGAGGGGCGGAGTGCGAAATGGGGGGACGATCTGAGCTGACGGCTGAGGAGATTCAGCGATATAGCAGGCATCTGTGTCTCGCAGGTGTTGGCGAGGAAGGCCAGAGGAGAATCCGGTCGGCCAGGGCCCTGGTTGTGGGCGTGGGAGGACTGGGTTCTCCTATTGCGCTTTATCTGGCTGCGGCGGGTGTTGGCGCCCTGGGGCTTGCGGATCCGGACGTGGTGGAGCTGTCGAATCTGCAGCGCCAGATAGCTCATGGCACGGGCAGCCTGGGCGTGCCGAAGGTTGAGTCGGCTGCCCGGCGGATCGGGGATCTGAACCCGGGGGTTCGCGTTGAGGCCGTGCAGGTGAAGCTGGGGCCACACAATGCCGCTCAGCTAGTGGCGGGCTACGATGTGGTTGTCGATGCCCTAGATAGCCTGCGCGACAGATTTCTCCTGAGCGATGCGTGTGTGGCTATGGGAAAGCCGATGGTGCATGGCGCGGTATCGGGGTGGATGGGTGAGGCCATAACTTACGTGCCCGGGCGGGGGCCGTGCTACAGGTGTGTGTTTGGCGGAGGCGCCGCGGCCGACGATGGCGCCGGCGAACTGGAGCCGCCCACTGCAGAGCGCGCGGGCGTGCTGTCGTCGGCGCCGGGGGTCATAGGCGCTATCGAGGCGACCGAGGCCCTCAAGGTGATCACAGCCCCAGACGTAGGGGAGTTGCTTGTCGGCAGGCTATTGCTTTGGGACGGGATGAGGATGAGGTTCGATCAGATAGAGGTGAAGGCTGATCCCGCGTGCCGGGCGTGCGGGGCGTGCGGGGCGCGCGATGGATCCGGATAGGGGGGTTGTTCTATGCTCGAGCGCGGGATCAACATCGACAGAGCCGTGAAGTCGCTGTCGGAAGCGGTACAGATCAAGACTGTCTCCTTCGCTGACCGAGCGCTGACCGATCACATCGAGTTTGAACGTTTTCATGTCTTTCTGAGAAAGTCGTTTCCGCTTGTCCACTCGGAGCTGAACAAAACCGCGTTGGGGCACAACCTGCTCTACCTGTGGAAAGGTGGCGGCGCTCAGGCCGGGGCGGGCAAGAAGCCCGTGGCGTTGATGTCGCACATGGACGTGGTTCCGGCAGATGAGGATGGTTGGGAATACCCACCTTTCTCCGGCGCGATTGCAGACGGCCATGTGTGGGGTCGCGGGGCGCTCGACATGAAATTCGGTCTCATAACAATCCTGGAAGCCATCGAGGAGATGCTGGAGGCGGGTTTTGCGCCGTCTCGCGACATCTACATCATCTCTACCTGCGATGAAGAAGCAGGCGACAAGGGCGGCATCAACGACATCGCCGAGCGCCTGCGCAGCGCGGGGGCGCGCTTGGACTGGGTGTTGGATGAAGGCGGCATCGTCGGCGAGGGGATAATGCCGGGCCTGACGAAACCTCTGGCTGTGGTGGGCGTTGCGGAAAAGGGCTATCTCGACCTTGAGCTGTCGGTGGAGATGCAAGGGGGGCATTCGTCCGCTCCCGGGCCCAAAACGTCCATAGGCGTGCTGGCGCAGGCGATTGCCAGGATAGAGGCCAGGCAGATGCCGTCTCGGATCGCCAGTCCTATCCGGGAGTTGTTCCGGGAGATCGCCCCCAATTTCGGGCCCGCAAAGCGACTGGTCTTCTCAAACGCGTCCTTGTTCGCCCCGCTGATCAAACCGGTCATGCTCAGTTCGCCGGAGACGGCGGCGATGATCAGGACCACGACCGCTCCCACCATGATATCGGGCGGTGTGAAGCCCAACGTCCTGGCGCCGCGAGCGATGGCGGTGATCAACTTCCGTCTGCTTCCGGGCAATACGGCTCAGGATGTTGTCAACCATGTCGCGGACGCGGTGGGCGATGGTCGGGTGAAGATCAAGGTGCTCACCTACAGCCCGGCATCGACCGTAGCGCCGATGAGGAGCCCTGGGTTCAGGCTCATAGCGGACTGCATTCGCAGGCATTACCCGGACGCGGTCGTCGCGCCCTACTTGGTCATGGGCGGCACTGACTCCAAGATGCTGGAACCGCTGGCGTCTGGGGTCTACCGTTTCACCCCGTGCAGGCTGGCTCAGAAGGATGTGGCCAGGATGCACGGCGTGAATGAACGCGCGTCCATAGAGGACATAGAGAAGGCGGTCGGGTTCTTCAAGACCTTGATAGCTGGCGCGTAGCGCGTAGTGCAGAGGCGTATGCGTGGGGCGTGAAGGGAGTGGGTTGCGCGTGACTGAAAAGACTGACTCGTCAGTCTCAATTAGGATCGGCAAGAAAGCGTTCATATCCTCGCTCGCGATTCTGTTGGCTCTGCTGGTGCTGGCAGGCGCGCTCACTCGGGTCGTGCCGGCCGGGAGCTACGCACGCCAAGAAGACTCCGGTCGGACGGTGATCGACATCAGCTCGTTTGAGTACACGGACCGTCCTGCGCTTCCCGTGTGGAGGTGGTTTGCTGCGCCCGTGGAGGTACTGGCCAGCCCGGAGGGTTCGGTGGTATTGGCGATCATCCTATTCTTCCTGTGCATCGGCGGGGCCATCAACTTGCTCAATCAGTGCGGTGTGTTTGCGTTCATGATCGAAAGGGCGGCCACACGCTACGGATCCCAGAGGTACAGCTTGATCGCATCGGTTGTGCTCGTTCTGATGCTGATGAGCGCCATGACAGGCATAATGGAGGAAGCCGTGTTTGTGGTGCCGCTAATGATGCCTCTTGCCGCCGGTTTGGGACTGGACCCCCTAGTGGGGCTGGGGATGTCCTTTCTGGCCATGGGGTTCGGGTTCGCGGCTGGGCTTACCAACCCGTTCACAATAGGAGTGGCGCAGAGAGTGGCCCAGGTGCCGCTGTTTTCGGGGCTGTGGTACAGAGCATTGGTCTTCGCGGCTGTGTATGCAGTATTGTGTTCCTTCCTCATAGGGCATGCCAGACGGAGCGAGAGCGAGCGGTCGGCGCCGGAGACGGCGCTGGCCCGGGCGCACGTGGCTGACTGTGACGATGCGACTGCCTGTGCGACTCGGCCCGATCTCCAACGCGAGATCGCGCCCGCAGTGATGCGCAGAATGCGCCGGGCATCACGGTGGTTCATAGGTGCCATGGCGGCGATGCTCGCTTTCAGCCTGGCCAGCTCAGTAGTGCAGGGCTTGAGCGACTACTCATTTCCGGTCACAACGGCGCTGTTTTTGATAGGGGGCGTAGGGGCCGCTTTGCTTTCCGGTATGCGCGGGCGCGAACTGGGTAGGACGTTCGGCGCCGGCATCGTGGGCATGTCGCCGGGGATCGTGCTGATGCTCCTGGCGGCCGGCGTGAAGCACGTGATCGCCTCGGCCGGGATACTCGACACCATCATATTCGCCGGCGCCCAGGCGGTGGAGGGCATGCCTCGTATGTTTGCCGCGGGGATGATATACCTTCTTGTCTTGTTCATGAACTTCTTCATCCCATCGGCCTCGGCCAAGTCGCTGATCATGATGCCCATCCTCGCCCCTTTGGCCGATATCGTCGGGTTGAACAGGCAGATAGCTGTGCTTGCCTTCCAGTTCGGAGATGGGTTCAGCAACGTGATATATCCCACCAACCCCATAACCCTCATCTCGCTGGCGCTGGCGGGCGTGAGCTATCCTCGATGGTTTCGTCAGACGATCCGGCTTCAGCTTGCGGTGTTGGTGATCACGGTTCTCTTCCTGGCGGGGGCAGTGGCCATAGGACTTGGACCGGTGTAGAGACCGAGAACGGGGGCGGCGCGGCCGAGCGGCTCGGAAGTCGCGGGGCCGGGCAGATCATTGAAGAGAGGATAGGATGCTGTGGAGACGGTTGTTCTGGCGGTCTATGAGGAGCTCAAGGATTTCTGCAAGGCCCATGCAGACGAACGCGTGGTCGAGAAGTATGCTAGGTTCTTTCGAGAGGGGTATGATCCCTACGGAGTAGACAGGGCCCTCATGGCGGACAAGGGCAGGGCGATTATGGATCGGTACCGGGATGAGCTAGGGCTGGACGGCTTTCTGGAGCTCGGCGACATGCTCATGCAAAGCGGCAAGTGGGAAGAGGCGGGCTTCGCTGTGCGGTTTATGAAAGACTGGAGCAAGGAGTTCACCTTTACGGTTTTCCCGCGCTTTAGGAGATGGTTTGACACTTGGGTGCAGGACTGGGCCACGTCCGATGGGCTTTGCGGCGATGTGCTGCCCCCATTCCTCGACATGCCCCAGATAGGACTGGACGGGTTCGCGTCGTGGCGCGACTCGGAGTCCAAGTGGACTCGAAGGGCTGTGCCGGTAACGATGCTCGCGCTCCTTTGGGAGTGCAAGGAGCGCGACGATGCGGGCGGAGTGGGCGCACTGCTTGATTTCATCCGTCCTCTTATGCTCGATGAGGAGCGCGTTGTTCACCAGGGCTTGGGTTGGTTTCTGCGGGAGACCTGGAAACTGCGGTCCGATCAAGTGGAGGCTTTCCTTATGGAGTGGAAGGACGAGTCGGCAAGGCTCATATTCCAGTATGCCACGGAGAAAATGACGGCCGAGTCCCGGGCGCGCTTTCGCCGAGAGCGTAAGGGCCGGGGCAGATAGAGCAGGAGGTATGTAGATGGACTTGCTGACGGCGCGAAAGAATGCCGCAGACAGATTGAGCAGGGCATGCCGACTCTGCAGGCAATGCAATGGGGTCGCTTGCGCGGGGGAGATTCCTGGATTCGGGGGCGTTGGAACCGGCAGCGGATTCATCGCCAACGTTGAGGCCCTTGCCAGGAGGAGGATTAACCTAAGGGTACTGCACGATGCCAGGCAACCCGACACGCGCATCACACTCTTCGGGATCGATTTGAGCATGCCCGTTCTCGGGGCGGCGGTTGCGGGCGTTCGGGTGAACAAGATGGACGGCATTACCGAGCGCGAACTAGCTCAGGCGATGATCGGCGGACCGCAGGCGGCGGGCACCATCGGCATGGGAGGCGATGGCGGAGATCCTGAGGTGTTCGAGGCCGCTATCGCGGCAACGGCTGAATTTGGGGGGCATGCGATTCCGGTGATCAAGCCTCGTGAACAGGACGCGCTGATCCAGAGGATACTGCGCGCCAGGGACGCGGGCGCGGTCGCGATCGCCGTCGATGTGGACGCGGCGGCGCTCGTCAACATGGCTTTGCTCGGTCAGAAAGTGGAGCCCAAGACGGGCGAGCAGATCCGCGAGGTCGTGCAGGCGGCGGACAGGCCGGTGATTCTCAAAGGGATCATGACGCCTGAAGACGCGGTAATCGCACGGGAGGCCGGAGCGGCTGGGATAGTCGTGTCCAACCACGGCGGGAGAGCCCTTGATCATACGCCGGGTACGGCGGATGTGCTGCCCGGCATAGTCCGCGCGATCAAGGGCGAGAGCGCGGCCCGCCGCGGTCGCACGGCTGTGCTCGTGGACGGAGGCGTTCGCAACGGGGTGGATGTCCTCAAGATGCTTGCGCTTGGCGCCGATGCCGTGCTCGTGGGCCGTCCGCTGTGCGTGGCGGCGGTGGGCGGCGGGGCGGAAGGAGTTCGCCTGCAGCTTGAGGAGTACGCAAAGCAGCTGCAGGTAGCGATGATGCTCACCGGATGCGCATCGCTTGCCGAGGTGACGGGCGAGGTTCTGGCCGGTTAGGCGCAGACCGGGGCTGCTACTCTGAGCACTGCGCACTCTGTATGAAATCCGAGACCAGCTGGTTGAAGTCGTCGGGCTTTTCCAGGAAGAGCGCGTGGCCTGCGCCCTGCGCAACTACGAATTTGGAACGCAAAATCCGCTCGTGAATGATCTGCCCGTAGGCGGGTGGCTTGAGGATGTCTTCCGCTGCGCTGACCACCAACGTGGGCGCTTGGATTTCGGGCAGTCTGTTCGTGATGTCCAAGGTGAGGAAGTTGCGGCACAGTTCGGCGAAGGCGTCCATCCACTCAGGGACGACCCTTCTGCCGAAAAGCTCTGCATATTCGTCCAGCCAGTCCTTGCGTATTGCGTAGAATGACTTGGAGTAGACTGTGGTGGCCATTACCTTGAAGAATAGCTTTCCATTGTGGGTCTTGGCGGCTTCGATCCACGATTCGATGATGGCCTTGAGGAGTGATTCCTTCGGAAACCAGGGTGGACCGGCCTTGCCCCCTGAAATCGTGCAGCAGAACGCGGTATCGTTCGCTGAAAAACGGGACTTGCGCCGCCCACCTCTCAGTCGACATCGCCACCCCATTGAGAAACGCGACTGTCTCGGTTCCCTGGCCTTTTATGTCGTAGAAGAGACTAACACCATTGACCTCTACGTTAGGCATATCCGTCACTCCAAAGATCCTTCTCTCTATAGTGGGCCCGGATGGTTACACTCGGGTTACAGAATGTACGCTTTCGCGCCCGAAATGGTGGTGCGATGGCCACGCGGGCCCAGATAGAGCAGGTCATTTGTCGGCGCCTCGGATCTACTTGCCCAACGAGCTCTTGAGCTTCCTCGCTAGGGCTGGGTCGATGCTGCACAGGGTCGAGCATGCTTCCTCAACCTTCTGTCGGTCTTCGAAATCTATGCCGAGCTTCATAATGTGTATGTAGGTGTTGGGGTTGAGCGGCGCCGCTTCGGCGGCGCGCTCCAGCAGGGAGAATGCTTGTTCTGGGCTTCGAGCCACGTAGGCGTAAAATAGCGCCAGCGCATGGGCTAAGTCGACGTCATCCGCGGCAAGCGGGATGAGGCTTTCGGCTATGGCTAGGGCTTCGTCGATGCGTCCCATGCGGTACATGGCCTTGGCTCGACCGATGTCAGCCTGTGGTTTTGGAAAGCCGGCGGCCGCTGCTTCCCCAAATCGCAAGCAAGACTCTTTCCACCGCTCCGCGTCTGTCAGGGCCATTCCAAGATAGAACAGAGACTCAGGGTTGTTCGGATCTAGCTCGATCGCTCGTTCCAGCGATCTGATCGCCTTGTTGTGTTTCATTTCCGCCATGTAGGCAACTCCAAGGATCCTATGCGCCTCTCCGTCTTGCGGGTGCGCCTTAACCGCCGACTTGGCTACTTGGAGTGCTTCATCGTGTGCGCCTACGCCCAGGAAGGCTGAAGCCAAAGGCAGCATGACGCTGGAGTCTTCAGGCGATTCTACCAGGGCTTTCGTCAGGAAAGCCAAGGCATCGCCCGGCATGTGCAAGTGAGTGTACAGCAGACCGAGCTCCTTGAGCTCGGCGGGATCATCAGTCGATAGCGCAATGGCGCCACGGAGATGTCTTGCCGCGTCTTCCACGTCTCCAAGCTGAAGGCAGGCAACGGCCGAGCCGAGCGCGGCCGCAGTGGTTTTGCGATAATCACCGTTGGAGATCACTTGATCGAACGCGCCTAGCGCTTCATCGCTCGCTCTCGTAGCGAGCTTTCGGTAGCCCATGGATAGCATCGGCTGCGCGATGAGCGATTGCGCGCTTCTGTCGCGCTCAGCCTGTCCAGCCTGCCGGGATTGTCTGGTTTGCCTGGACTGCTCAACCTGCTTGGCCTGCTTGGACTTCTTGGCCTCCCTGACCCGTCGGGCCTTTTGGTTATTCTTTGCCACCGCCTGATACCTGCCTTCGTGAATCTGACTACTCGGGGGACAATGGGTTGGCCCTCGATGCGTCTTGCGTATTCTGTGCGTGCCTGTCTGCTTCGACGACCGGACCGGCCTCAGCCTGGAGGTCCGCTAGAAGATGAGCAGCTTCCGGGCCGTGTTCGGCGATTTTCAGGAGTCTTTTGCCTATGGCCTTGGCCTCGTCGATTCGTCCCATTTTAGGCAGCGTTTGGACCAGACCGAAGTCGACCAACGCTTCCGGCGCCCCCGCCGCGGCGGCCTCCCTGTACCTATTGTAGGCCTCTTCCCAACGTTCGCAACGCGTCAGACAGAATGCCAGTTGCAGGAGGGCAACGCGCTTGTCTTCCAGCAGTTCCATCGCTCGCTCCGTTGCTTCGATGGCCTCTTCCCATTTTTCGTTGAGCATGAGCGCTCGCCCTAGCACTGTGTTGGCAAGCCCGCTTTGAGGGCTGATTTCGGCTGCTCGTCGGGCTATCTGGAGGCCCTCCTCGCAATCGTTCGAAGCCAGAAGAGCATTGGCCAAATGATACATCACGCTGGTGTCGCAGGGCGACATGTCAAGCGCTGCGCTGAGAAGCACAGTAGCGTAACGCGGCTTTTTAAGGCACAAGTAGGTGCCGCCGAGCGCCCGTAACTCGTCGAGGTCGCCGGAAATCAAGGCAAGGGCAGATGTGATGAGGAGCACAGCGCGTTCGTCCTCACCGGCTTGCTGAAAGGCCATTGCTCCGCCGATCAGGCCTTCCACGCCCATGCTGTCGCTTCTGACATCGCTCACTTTCTTGAAGGCGCCCATAGCTTTGCGGCTGTCTCCGAAAGAGAGAGCCATGAAACCCTGTGAAAGCAGGTTCTGCACGTACAACGTGTCGGGCTGAGATGTGGCGGATCGGCGCTGGTCTGACGCGTGTTTGGCCATTTTCGTCCCCTCGCTTACCGTGTGGTGAATGCAATGCGGCGTGTGTCTGTGCCGAACGTCGAATCTTGTACGGTAGATCGCGATGCTGTAGTCTTCCCCACGTTGCTTGCGGATTCCTTTCGAATGGATAGATAGATTCTGTGAGCGGCAGGGACTCTGCCGGCGATGGCGAATCCTCGGACACCAATTGGAGGCGAAATGTCGGAATGCGGGATGCTGCTGGAGCATTCGGGCCGCCTTTGAAATAGATGGGATGAGACGGGGTGTATGGAAGGAATCTGCGAACCGGTGGCGAACAGATGTTCCACACACCAATTCGAGGAGGTTTGCTGTCATGAGTAGAATCATTGCTTATTGCGGGCTCGTATGTGACGAATGCCCGGCTTACTTGGCGACTCAGGCCGATGATGACGCGGAGCGAGCCAAGATCGCGGCAGAATGGGCGAAAGCCTTCGGGGGCGAGCTGAACAAGGACGAGATCAACTGCGATGGGTGTCTCGGCGCAGAGGGCCGGAAGATCGGCTACTGCGGCATGTGCGAAATCCGGGCGTGCGCGGTCGAGCGGTCGCTGGACAACTGCGCGCACTGCTCCGACTACGCATGTGAGCTACTGCAGGGATTCTTGAAAGGGGCTCCTGTAGCCAAGGAAATTCTCGAGGCCGAACGAGATAGGCAACGCTGCTAGACGTGTGGCCGTCTGGGCGATTTTCCCCTGTCTGTCAGGCGGCGAAGGATGTTCAGCCCCATTGGGCGAATTGTAATATGCTGCGTTGGCAGCGATACCACAATTATTGCAGGGGGAGGCATGGTTCATGGACGGCCGCAGACGGCTTGCACAGGTATTGTGTATCGCCGCGGCGATGGCGCTGTTCGCTTTCGGACCTTGCGGGTCTGCCGCTGCGAGCGAAGCGGGCGACCCGCTCTATGTGGCTCTTGTCTGGCACAATCACCAGCCCTTCTACAAGAATACCGCCACGGGCATGTACATGATGCCCTGGGTGCGTATGCACGCTGTAAAGGACTACTACGATATGGCGGCAATGCTCAAAGACTATCCGAACGTACACGTTACATTCAACTTGGTTCCGTCTTTGATTATGCAGCTGGACGAGTATTCAGCCGGAGCGAAGGACATTCAGCTGCTCCTGACTGAAAGGCGCGCGGGCGAATTGACGCCGGACGACAAGGACTTCATTCTCCGGCGTTTCTTCGACGCAAACTGGGACAATATCATCAAGCGATACCCGCGCTACTGGGAGTTGCTCCAACTGCGAGGCACCTCCGTGGACGACGAATCGATTGCCCGGGCGATTGCGACCTACACGGAGCAGGACTTTCGCGATCTGCAGGTCTGGTTCAATCTGGCGTGGCTCGATCCCGACTTCGTAGAGGCCGACCCGGCAATGAAGGGTCTGGCGGAGAAGGCGCGGGGGTTCACTGAGGCCGACAAGCAGCTGGTGGTGGCCAAGCATGCCGAGATCGTCCGAGAGGTGATCCCGGTCCATAGGCAGATGCAGCAAACAGGCCAGATCGAGATCACCACCACTGCGTTCTACCATCCCATCATGCCGCTGCTCTACGACACTGACCTTGCGCGGATCGCCAGCCCTAAGCTTGATCTGCCAACGGAGCGATTCGCGCGCCCGGAGGATGTCGAGGCTCAGCTGGCTTTGGCGGTGGAATCCTACCGGTCGCACTTCGGAGTCACGCCGCGCGGGCTGTGGCCTTCGGAGCAGGCGGTGGGGCAGAAGATAGTGGATCTGGTGCATGATGCCGGGTTCAGCTGGATGGTGTCGAGCGAGGGAGTGCTGGCCAGGTCCCTCGGGACGGCTCTGCGAGACGGGGCCGGGAATGTGTCCAGGCCGGACTTGCTGTATCGTCCCTATATCGTCGAGGAAGACGGCAAGCAGGTAACTATCTTGTTCCGCGATATCGTGCTGTCCGACAAGATCGGGTTCAGCTACTCCGGCATGAGCGGGCGGGCAGCGGCGCTCGACTTAGTCAACTACCTGAAGAAGGTCAAGGCGGATCTGAAAGACGTCCCTGGTCCGCACATAGTCACCATCGCCCTGGACGGCGAGAATTGCTGGGAGTACTATGCCAACGATGGCAAGGAGTTCCTGCATGCCATGTACACGGTGTTCGACACCGATCCGGACTTCAAGGCGGTGACGGTGCAGGAATACCTGGCTGTCAATCCGGCTACGGAGCGTATACCGGTGCTTCACACCGGCTCATGGATCTCCGACAACTTGGAGACGTGGATCGGCGAAGCTGAGGAGAACCTGGCCTGGAGCTACTTGGCGAAAGCTCGCAGGGCCTTGGAGGAGGCAACGGCGCGCGAGTGCGCCGGTGAGTGCGCCGCTGGTGTGTGCGCCGCCGGCGGCATGTGCGCAGATGCTGCGTGCGATGCTCTGTGCGAGCCGCCCACGGGGCAGCTGGCGCGGGCGTGGGATGAGATGTACGCGGCGGAGGGTTCCGACTGGTTCTGGTGGTACGGCGATGATCAGTCGTCCGGAAACGACGAAGCCTTCGACGAGTTGTTCAGGATACATCTGCAGAATGTGTACGGCTATCTTGGCCTGGCTGTACCGGGATACCTTTACATTCCCATCATTCCCAAACGTGCCGCTGTGCCGGAAGACAAGATAACCGGGATCATGAAGGACGCTGTGATGGACGGCATGATCGGCTGGGGCGAGTGGGAGAAGTCGTCCTACTATCCTGGAGGACCTTGGCCCAGCCCGAGCCTTGGCGATGGCGCGGCCGATGCGATCGGCGCGGCGCCTGTGTTTGAATCGCTTCGCGTTGGGGTGGATGCCGAGAACCTCTATGTGCGTCTGGTGGCTGAAGGCGGGTTCGACGAGCTGTATGGGCAGGATGTGCAGATAGCGGTCTATATGAGCACTCCTAGGCGAGGGGAGGTTAACTCCGTGCCCAGGTGGAGCGGGGATGGGAAGGCCGCGACCGTGCTCGGCTTCCCGTTGGGCGCCGAAGTGATGGTGGATTTTGCGAACGTGCTCAAGCCCGGTCGTAAGGTGGCGCATCTGGCTTTGGCGGCGGGCGATGGTGCGTGGGTGGACGCAGGCGAACTCGAGGCGGCATCGGTGGGCGAGGCGCTGGAGATCGCGGTCCCCTTCGAGGCCTTGGGCATTCGCGGCGCCGATGCTGCTGTGCTTGCCGCAGTGGCGACCCGCGGCGGGAGGAACGTGGACGTGATCCCGTCCGGCGGGCCCGCCGAGTTTAGGGCGCCGATGGTCAGCATGGGCAAGCGTCTCTTCTTGCTCGAAGATGCGCGTGGCGATGATTACGGTCCGGGCTGCTACACTTATCCGACCAACGCGGTGTTCACGCCGGGTTGTTTCGACATGGCGTCCTTCGAATGCGTTGAGAGCGCCGATGAGGTGACCTTCAATGTTGGGTTGGCAACTGAGATAATCAACCCATGGAACTCGGGCATCGGCCTTTCGGTCCAGACCATCGACATCTACATTGACACCGACCATGTGCCCGGTTCGGGGCTGACCGATGCCTTAGGCGGCAGGAGAGTCAAGTTCGAGCCCGAGAGCGCGTGGGAATACGCCATCTGGGTGGAAGGATGGAACCAGAGGGTGTTCGCGTCAGATGGTTCGGAGGTCGGCGGGATCACAGCTGCTGTGGACGCCGTCAACAACGTGGTGTCGATCACTGTGCCCAAGTCCATCATCGGATCGCCCGAGCCTGGATGGGGGTTCCAAGTGTTCGTGCTCGGGCAGGAAGGCTTCCCGTCCCAGGGCAATCTGCGGGTGCGCGAGGTCGTGGAGCAGGCCGCGGAGTGGAGGTTCGGTGGCGGCGACAACGGCATATACGATCCCAACGTCATCGACATGTTGGTCCCAGCGGGTCGGTCGCAGGAGGAGATACTCTCTGATTTCGATGTGAAGGCGCGCAGGTTGGCGGAAGTGCCGATGGTGTATCCCGAGTTCTGACTTAGCGCAGTCGGCGAGGCCGGACGAAACAGCTGCTTTAGGGGGCAGCAAGCAGCGTCCGGCCTCCTTTTCTGCAAATCACTTGCCCGAGATGACGATGTCGCCCATCGACGCGCGGATCTTCAGGTCCCCGGTTGGCTGCCCTCGGCCGAGAATGCCAACGGCGGACGACTTCATTGCCTCTGGCCCGTTCTCAGCCATGGGCAGCCTGACATCGACCTTTCCTGCGGCGGCCGCCGCGTCCAGTGTGACGCAGGTGGACCTGGGAACGGTCATCTGCACTCTGCCGGCTGAGACTTCGATGTAGTTCTGAGCGCCGAGCGATCCGTCGAACTCGATGTCTCCCATCAACGCAGTCAGCGACAACTCTTCTTCGATGGTCGCATTGGTCACTGCGATGCGTCCGGCGGAGGTTCCGAGCATGAGGTTTCCGGTGATAGATCGGGCTTCTATGCTACCCATGTCGACGTGGGCTTCGACCGTTCCCGTAAGGCCATCGAGTGCGACCTTGCCCGCTGGGGTCTGTAGGTAGATGGCCAGACCCGGCGGCACCCTGAGCACTATGTTCGTGAATCCCCCATTCGGGCCTGCCGGGTTCGGTGATGAAGGCTCCGGCTGCCATATCGAGCCGACGACCCTAACAACATCTCCATCCTGCACAGCGTCCAGGCATACGTAGCGCAGGCGCTCCTCGGCGATCTGGTCTGAGGGGCCGTACGCGACCCGCTCACCGTTGATGCTGATCATATCGTCATCGGCCTGCGTCACGGTGATATCGCCAGGTCGTGCCTCGACCTGAACGCTTCGAATCCCGGCAGCGCCGAATTCCTTATGGAAAGAATCGTCCACCGCTTTGGACGAACCCTCATACCCAAAACCGGAGAAGGAGAACTCATTGGCGTACTTGTTGGCAAGCAGTCTGCTGCCCTGCATCCATGGCTGCGTTGCACTGGCCAGGAATGCCAGGCCCACGAGAACCGCGAGGACTATGCTTCTTTTGGAGTACATTCATCTGTCCCTCCTTACGCGTCGACTTCCGACTCAAGGATTCTGCCTGCAACGATGAGCAGGACTGCCGTTACTGCAAGTGTAGGCCAAAACGGGAGCAGTGGCACTGCTATTCGCCTCACCAGACCCAGAGGGTTGTCGAATCCCACAATCACCGGGTTGGGCAGGAACGAGGCGATGTACATCGCGTACGGCCCGAATGCGAAGCAGAGATACCACACTAGCACGTGCACGGCCACTGCTATCAGCCCGGAAACCCGGGGCACCAGAGTACCAATGATGAACGAGAACATCCCCACAGCTACCATGAAGGCGATACCTAGAATAGCGGATATCGTGAGCCAGATCGCGCTCGTCAGAAACTCGCGAGACCTAACCCAGGCCATGAAGGCAGGATCGCCTGTCATCATCATCCAGAATCCGGGCGTCCTATTCGTGACGAACCAGACGCCGGCGGCCGCCACGATTGTGACAAGCACCAGGTTGAATGCGATCACGGCCAGCCTTGCTGTGAGCAATCCTGTCCCGCCTATCGGGTAGGATAGCGTCCGCATCGAGGTGCGCGACTGCCACTCGCCTCGCATGGCGAAGTAGCCGGCCACTACTGTGGCGATGCCCACGCCCGCGAATGGGATGAACGACAGGCCCACTGCGAGTCCTTCGCCCATATGCATGAGCGACCAGGTAGCCGTCTTGATCCCGAGCCAAATGTCAAATGCGACTGTGGCTGCTGTCGCCACTGCAAGGAGCGTCCATGTGCCGCGCCATTCTTTGCCAACCATGCTCCACCAACGCTTCACCTCAGCACACCTCCGCGAAGATCTCATTCAGCGATTTGCTCCGCTTGGCCCGGAGTTCGTCGGCATTGCCGGCAAGCGCGATCTGGCCATCTGATAAGAACACCACGTCTTCGAACAGCTTCTCCGATTCCAGCACCTCGTGGGTGGATATGATAATCGTCTGTTCACCCGCGCGGTATCGGGAGGCTATAGTCTCCAGGATAGCGGCGCGCGATGGCGGATCGATTCCCGCGAGCGGCTCATCCATGAGCACTACGCGTGCCCGGCGCGACATCGCCAGCACGAGCTTCAGGCGACCACGCTGGCCCTTGGAAAGCGAGGAGATCTTATTATCAGGGTCCAGCTTGAGCTCCTTGAGAAGGTCCATGGCGTCAGATACGTCCATATCATTGAACATCGAGCTTTCGAATGCGACGGCTTGCCGAGCGGTCATCTGCGAGTAGAAAGTGTCGTTTTCAGGCACGAATGCGGTGAGGGCTT
>CAYYHF010000007.1:0-26772 GCA_964471415.1 uncultured Clostridia bacterium
GACCTCGTGTTTCAGTTGGGCATAGCACAGGGGGAGCGTGCACGATGAAGGCTGGGTAAGGTGGGGCAAGGTGAGGAAGGAAGGGTTCTGCGAATGGAAACTGACCGGATATGCCACAGTGCCGCCCAGGTACCAGCTGGAGGCGCGGCGGGGGCCCAACGCCAGGCTGATGCGTGCGTTCGGGCCGCGGCCCAGGGATTCGATGTAGACAGGCTCCGGCATGCGGTAGACCTTGTGAAGCGAGGTTGCTCAGGCCAGAGCAGCCGTCCTGCATATCCCGAAGGCCTCAATCTGTTTGTGCGACGAGAGGTCTTCGATAAGCTGGGCATGAAGGATACCGGCTACTACACAGTTGAGCGATTCGCGGATCGAACGCGCGTTGCGCCCACGGAACGCAGGACTTCGTGCGAAAAGGGCAAGGAGCTGTGGGCCTGGCTTCAAAAGACGGGGCGCTTCCTGGACCTTCATACCCAAGGCCAGGTGGCGTGGGGCGCGGTGCACGACGAGAACGCCCTCGCCTTGGGCGGCGTGAGCGGCAACGCAGGCGTGTTTTCCACAGCGGCGGACATCGCCAAATTCGGGCGATGTACCTGGGAGGCGGTGTCTACAAGGGAATCAGGATACTGTCTCCCGCAACCATTGAGCTTGCCACGCGCAACCTTACTGCCGGCTTGGGCGACAACCGGGGGCTGGGGTGGCAGCTCAAGGGCCCTCACACATCGTTTGGCAGCCTGATATCCGATCGGGCATACGGCCACACCGGGTTCACCGGAACTGCCATATGGATCGACCCGGAGCGCGAACTCATCATCGTGCTCCTCACTAACAGGGTGTACGAGACAAGAGAAAACGAGACTCTGGTGAATCTCAGGCCGAGGTTCCTCAACGCCGTTGTGGCGGCTGTAAATGGCTGAGGCTTCCGCCAGCAGCAAAACCGCAGGCAAAAGGCAACATGACCGCCTTGACGGCCGTACGGAAGAGAAAATCTCTGGAGGCGGCAGGATATCCTTATTGCACGGCGAAATGGTATTACGTAATACCTTTCGCCCACACGTGAAAGGGTGATCTATCGTGAAGACCGTTAGGACTGTGAACGTTCTGGAGCCAATCGGAAACGGGCAATCGGTTCCATCGCGCGCCTACGAGCGCATCTTGGAGTATATCGCCAAAGGCGATATCGCAGGCGGGAGACTTCCCCCTGAAACGGCTTTGGCCCAGCAGTTGGGGGTGAGCCGGACCGCTCTTCGAGAGGCGCTTCAGCGACTGGAATCTGAAGGATACATTGTCAGGCGGCGCAGGGTGGGAACTCTTGTGCTTGCCAACCGGCTTAAGCTCGACGCCGGACTTGAGAAACTCAATTCAGTCACTCAGATCGTGCAGGGCGCGGGCATGACACCGGGGACGGCGTTTCGACATTGGCGTTGCGAGACTGCAAACAGGCTGATAGCGCAGCGTTTGTGCATCTCCATTGGCGATCCTGTTTCTGTGATGGAGCGTGTGCGTACTGCCAACGGCACTCCATTTTGCTATGACATCAACTTCATACCCACCAAGTACATCACCGAAGAGGACGAAGATAGCATCGGCGAGTCGCTGCTGTGCTATTTGTCGGAGAGGCACGGACAGATACGTCAAGCGCTGGCCTACTTATATCCATATACAGCTGACGCCATAGTCAGCGAGAAACTCGGAGTGCCTGTGGGGCATCTGCTGATGCTCCTTGAGCATACACACTACGCCCCTGATGGGAATCCCATGTGGTATTCCAGGACGTTCCACCGAAGCGATGTGATCAGTTTCCATATCATCAGATCGCTCTAGTCGGCCCGGCGGGCTGTGGGACTGCCGGATCATGGGCACACAAGCAGGCCTGTGCAGAGACGCAGCGGAGACGCAGAGGGGTGAGCAGCCAAGCCCGAGGCACAAGGCACCGCAGGTAATCATGGCTATACGCAATGCACCAGAGTATTGTGGAAGGGGATGGCAACCAAGATGGCGATTAGGGAAGGACGCGCTCTCTGGGTGGAATCGCAGCAGGACGGGATTCTGAGCGGGCACTATGGACCCCAAGATGTGAAGAAGATCGTTGACAATGCCAAAGACCTCGGAGCCAACATGCTCCTTTGGCTTGTCAAGGCGCGCATGGCCGACACAGCGCCGGCGCTTTGGTATCCGAGCGAGATAGGCCTGAGCCACGAGGCCTGCTATGAGTACGACAGCTTCGGAGACGTAGTCAGGATGGCGCACGAGGCGGGCATTGAGGTTCATGCCTACTTCTCCGTGTTCACTGAGGGCGACATAAGGGCGGAAGCCGTTCGCGGCAAGAAGCCTCCGCTGGCGGAGCATCCGGAATGGGCCGTTGTGGACAGGCTGGGCAAGCGCAGCGAATTCGTATGCGCAAGCCACGTGGGGTACCGTCAATATCTTGGTTCGCTGGTGAAGGAGGTCCTTGATAAGTATCCGGTAGACGGAATCAACCTTGACTTCATCCGCTATCCTCGGTCCGCGTGCTTTTGCAGCAACTGCCAGAAAAACATCAGGGAGCGCTACGGACTCAACCTCGATCAGGTAGTGGATCTGCTGGCGGGCAAAGGGTTCGACTCACTCAACTACGAGGATCTTGGGGCCGCTCTCGACAGGATAGGGGCCGTGATCAACTACTACAACCAGAACGTGCACGAGACTGTGGAATACATCCATGGCCTCGTCAAAGGCCATTCGCCTAAGGCCAAGTTGTCGGCTGCGGTGTTCCCTAATCCGAGGACGGCTCCGAGCCAGGTATATTGCGACTGGATAGGGTTCTCAGAGTTCTTGGATTTCGTGTGCCCCATGGTCTACTGGTATTCGCCTGACTACTACAGGCAGACAGTGGGCAGACTCCAAAGCGCCATGCGGGAAGGGACCAAGCTGTACCCGGGTATATCCGCGCTTGGCGTGCCGCATCCGCTGGCGGGCAAGAACTGCAACTTCCTGCCGGGCGCTCCGGACATGAAGTATGTGGCCGAGCTTGTCGACATAGCCCGCGAGGCGGGAACTCCGGGAGTGGCCATATTCCAATACGGAACGATTTTCGGCCTTCAGCCGGGCGCCTATACCGGAGTGAAATGGGGAACTCCGGTGGCCGGCGATGTCGGGCTGCTGCGCGATAGGTTTGCCGAGCCGGCCATACCGGCGCACGCCGACTAGGCGACACTATTTGGCTTGGAGGATGGACAACGTGCTTCTGGTCGGGGTAGACATCGGTACATCATCGACCAAAGGAGTCCTGGTCGACGAGTCGGGGCAGATAATCGCATCACACACTGTAGTTCACGGGGTAGTCAGGCCACAGCACGATTGGGCGGAGCAAGACGCTGATCAAGTATGGTGGGGAGACTTCGTCGAGATCGCGCGCTATCTCATGTCGCAGGCGCCGGCGGGCTCGAAAGTAGCAAGCATCGGAGTGAGCGGCACTTGTCCTACATTGGTGCCAGTAGGCTGCAACGGAAAGCCGCTTCGTCGGGGCATTCTATACAGCATCGACCGCCGTGCGCTTGCAGAAATCGACGATGTCGTATCGGGCATCGGCGAACATGAGATCGTGGCGAGGAGCGGCAATGTTCTCTCCACACAGTGCATTGCTCCCAAGCTGCTATGGATGAAACGGCACGAACCCGATGTGTATGAGAACACACAATGGGTCCTCGGTACAACAGGCTATGTTGTGTGGCGCCTTACCGGGGAGGCGTGCTGGGACCATTTCTGCGCCGGCGATGGCGGCTATGGATACCACATTAGCGACTGCAGATGGGATATCGATGCCCTAGGCAAAATGGGCATCGATCCCTCCATCCTCCCTCCTCTCAAGTGGTCGACTGAAGTTGTGGGCGTTGTAAACGGCGATGCGTCCCGCGAGACGGGCCTGCCTGAAGGCACGCCGGTCATTGCAGGCACGGGCGATGCCGCGGCCGAGATGGTGGGTACCGGCGTTATCGGCGAAGGATTCCTCGCCCTGCTCTACGGCTCCACTTTGGCTACTATGTCTCCTGTTTCTCGGATGTGGGTTCACCCTGGCTTCATCCTGACTCCGGGCCTTGTGCCAGGGGGTTACCTGATGAGTAGCGTACTCGGGACGGGGTGCGCCTTGATCGAATGGATTCGCCGGATGCTGGGGTGGGACGGATCCATGCCGGACTACGCTGCCTTGGAAGCCGAGGCAGCCCGTGTACCTGCGGGCAGTGATGGACTGGTGTTCATTCCGTATCTCGCGGGGCAGAGAAGCCCCGAAGTCCACCCGGGAATGTCCGGCGCGCTGCTGGGGTTGGGACTGGGCCACTCCCGCGGCCACGTGTACCGCGCGGCCCTTGAAGGAGTGGCGTTCGCGCTTCGGTCTTCTCTTGCCGAGCTATCACGGGAAGGGCTTCTAGGAGAATACGAGATCAGGGCGGCGGGCGGCGGAAGCCGGAGCGAGCTTTGGACGCAGATCGTCACAGATGTGTGCCGGCATTCCCAGCAGCTTACTTCCGGTTCGGTAAGAGCCCCCATTGGCTCGGCGTTTCTGGCGGGGCGGGCTGTGGGCATTGTTGACGCCGATGATCTCCGCGAGAGATGGGTCGGTTTTCGGAGCGCCGTAGACGTGCGCGAGGCCTACGCCGATGCTTACGATCAGCACTACGGCCGATTCATGGACTACGTAAGCCTGCTAGGGGGAGTAGCCGGGAACGCACAGGCGCGAGTTGAGCAGGCGATGTAATAACAGATGCTGCTAGGAGGGTGTTCTGGACGTGAGTTTGCCGTCAACGATGAAGGAAGTGAGACTGTTCGGAATAGGGGATCTTCGGATAGTCGAATCGCAGGTTCCGACTGTAGGACCTGATGAGATTCTGGTGCGAGTGCGCGCCTGCGGGGTATGTCCGACAGAGATACGGAAGTTCACCGTGCCCAATTACAAACCGATTCCTTTCCCTGTGAACCCCGGACATGAATGGACAGGCGATGTAGTGGCTATTGGGTCGAAGGTCAAGCGGTTCGAGGTCGGCTGGCGCGTAGTAGCTGAAGGGGAAGGCGGATACGCAGAGTATGCCAAGATCACCGCGTCAAACCTGCAATACTCCTGCCGTCTGCCCGATAGTGTCAGCTACGAAGAGGGGACGTTCGTGGAGCCCCTGTCCGACTGCATACACGCCGTTAGGGAGCGTGCAAAGGTCATCGCGGGCGACCGAGTAGTGGTTGTGGGAGCGGGCCCTATGGGGCTCGGAATCGTGGCGGCCGCCGCTCGATCAGGCGGAGATGTAATGGCTGTGGAGCCGATTCCCGAAAGACGCGCCCTGGCATTGGAGTTCGGAGCTGAAACGGCGGTCGATCCCAATGCGGTATCAGTAGAAGAAGCTGTTCTCGAATGGACGAGCGGTCGCAGAGCCAATGTATGCATGGCCACTGTGGGCATCAGCCAGGTCATGGAATCATGTATGAAACTTGTAGGGGAGCGCGGGCGCGTGGTTCTCTTCGGCGGCGGCGGGGCGGGGCAGACGATTACCATAGATCCCAACTGGATCCACTACAACGAGATATCAATAATCGGAAGCGAGTGGATCGGGGTCGGCGGAAAGGAAGAGAAGGACCTGTATCGCATATCCACAGAGTGGATAGCCAGCGGCAAGGTGCCTGTTGGGCGCCTGATCTCGCATCGCTTTCCGCTCACCAAGATACACGATGCTTACGACACGATCAGGGCCGGCGGTGCCATGAAGGTCATTCTGCTGACCGATAGGTAGACGCTGCAGATGCACGCGGTAGGCGAACACGCAGAGAGGGGGGCGCGCGGATGAACACCGGAGTTCAGATCCGCATGAGCAGGCTATTCAACGCAGCTACAGGCAAATCAGTCATAGTCGCAGTTGACCACGGAATCGAGGGTGTTCCGCGCGGGCTTGAGGATCCGCGACAGAAGGTTCAGGCGCTGATCGAATCGGGAGTGGACGCACTGCTGCTCAACCCGGGGCTGTTCGAACGCGTGTGCGGGCTGTGGGAACGCCGAAACGCCCCAGGAGTCGTCCTGGCCGCTGACTACTACATGAGCAATACTGTCCCCGGCAGGAAGGCGCAGACTGAGGATTATCGGCGAATCCTGGAGGTAGAGGACGCTGTGCGCCTCGGAGCGGACGCCATCAAGATGGTGCTGGTCTTCGGCCAGCGCGAACTGGATCTGTATGCATACAACCTGGAGACCGTAGCGGCATCGATACAGGAGGCGCATAGGCTTGGTATGCCCGTCATGCTTGAGACGGTCCTGTGGGGCATAACCTCCACCGAGGAGGAGATGGCTAGCGTCGATGTACTGCGGCACATGATGAGAATCGCTGTCGAACTGGGCGCCGATATTCTCAAGACGCCGCTTTTGGGGACGGACGATGAATTTGCCCAGGTCGTGCGCTGGTCGCCTGTGCCGGTCACAGTGCTGGGAGGACAGACTCGCCCCGAGTTCGACAGTGTAGTTGAAGGCGCCGGGCGTTCAGCCAGCCTCGGCGCGCGCGGTATAGTGTTTGGGCGGAATGTATGGCAGCGCCCAGATCTTCAGGCTGCGGTCCGCGCGCTGCAGGCAGCGGTCCACGGCTGTGAACACTGACGATGGACTCACTGACTGGGCGCGTCTTTGCGCCACGGATTGAGGATGAGGCCATATGACAACGTGCGAAGGCAGTTCCATTCTGGCAGAAGCCAAAGCCGCGCGAGAAGCCATGGTCGCGGCGAGGCGTGCCATACACCGCCGCCCTGAGCTGGGGTTTGACGAACATGCGACTGCCCGGCTCATAGCGGACAGGCTTCGCGACCTTGGGCCCCGGCTCGAGGTCAGAACGGGGGTGGGCGGGACAGGCGTGCTGGCTGTGCTGAGGGGCGCCGCGCCTGGTCCTACGGTGGCGCTCAGAGCGGACATGGACGCCCTTCCGGTCTTCGAGGAGACTGGCCTGCCATACGCGTCCGAGCGCCCGGGTCTGATGCATGCCTGCGCCCACGACATGCACTGTGCGGTCTTGCTGGGCGTGGCGATACTCCTCACGGATCGCGCTGGCCAGATACCAGGCACAGTAGTCTTCATGTTCCAGCCCGCGGAGGAGACCGATGGCGGGGCTAAGGCTTTCATTGACGCAGGAGTAATGGACGAGTATTCGCCAGACGCTGTGTTCGGGCTTCACATGTGGCCTGATCTCAACGTGGGCAAGGTGGGAATCCGCGTAGGCCCAGTCATGGCATCGCTCGATAGTTTCGATGTTGAACTAACTGGCTCCACTGCGCACGGGGCGATGCCTCATCGGGGGCGCGATGCCGTCCTTGCGGCTTCGACAGTGGTAGTCGGCTTGCAACAGATCGTGTCCAGAAATGTAGACCCCATGGAAGCTGCTGTCATTACGGTGGGCACATTACACTCGGGCAAGGCGCGGAACATCGTCGCCGACCGTGCCGTCATCACTGGTACCGTCCGTACGCTGGGAGAGCCGGTAAGGGAAGTGGTGGCCGCGAGGATTGAAGAAGTGACAACGATGTCCGCAAGAGCCTGTGGCGTAGAGTCGCGCCTGAAATACGATCGACTTCTGCCAACGCTCGCGAATGACGAGCGGATGTGCCGGATCGCCGCCGGGTCAGCTCAGGAGGTGCTGGGGCTAGGGTGCATGCAGCCAGTAATGCCCAGCATGGCTGCTGACGATTTCTCTTTGTTCGCCCAGAGAGTACCCGGCTGCTATATCTTCTTCGGCTGCACGGCTGCGGGGGATGCGGCTTATCCGCTTCACAACGGGCGCCTCTCGCCGAGTGAGGATGCGCTGCCCGTAGCGTGCGCCGTCATGTCAAGACTGTGTATAGACTATTTCCATTACTCGACTTTGTAATGGAAGGTGGATTTGGGCCCCCGGAGGCAGGACTACGATATACCACGTCGAATCCTGTTGGTAGGATAAACAGACCAAGTGACCTGATGATTGAGAAGGGCTGTGGTCATAGATGGTGCTGCAACCCCGGAATCTTTACTCCGAGGTCCTCCGAGGTCTTCGCAAGATGATTGAGAGCGGCGAGATCAGAGAAGGTGAGCGCATCCCACCGGAACGCGTACTCGCTGAGAGGTTCGGAGTCAGCCGAACGTGTGTGCGCGAGGCGCTGGGCGCGCTCAAGCTGAGCGGCGTGATACAGGGCCGCCCGGGCGCCGGAACCTATCTTGCCAAGGCGAGCCGGGTGGGGATTGACAGGTCCGATCTGCTGTTAGTGGAAGAGGGGAGTCCTTTTGAAATCCTGGAGTCCAGGAAGATCATAGAGCCGGCCATAGCGGCTCTTGCGGCGCGCAAGGCCACTGCCGAGGATATCGCTAGGCTGGTGCAGGCGATGGAGCGTCTGCACGAATCGTCAGGAGACCCCGAATCACTCACAGCAGCCGACAAGCAATTCCACCTGAGCATGGCTGAGGCGACCCACAACAGGATCCTTATCAGAACACTCGGGCAGATCATCGATCTGATGCAGAGAATCTACTACCCCGCGGTGGGCATCGCGGGGCCGAGCGATGGCTATTTCGAGACACACAATGAGGTATTCAAGAATGTCCAGGCCAGGAATTCGAGGGGCGCTGAGAGGGCGATGAGGGCGCACCTTATGGCTGTAGAGCTCGACTTGGAGAGCTTGTCCGATTTTTGACTGCTTCAGATGCACAGGCAGTCTGAGGCAGAAAGCGTTAAGGGGCTTGACGAGGAGGTGATGCAGGCACCATACAGCATGACCCGGACTCTATACAGAACAGCCGGACGAATGGATGCAGATCTCAACGACTACTGGGAGGTGCTCTGGTTCGATGAAACGAATGATGATGGCCACTCTCCTGATAGCTTTGGTCATGGCGCCGATTGGAGTCGCGAGCGGCGCAAACAAGCAGATTCAGTTCCCAAGCTGGATGTGGGGCGAAGCCGGAACCGGCGATTGGTTCAAAGACGGCGTAGCCCTCTACGAATCCCAGAACCCTGGTGTGAAGGTGGCCCCGGCCCTGGTTCCGGCGGGTCAGTATGAGGAGAAACTGCTCATTGACATGGCGGGTGGAGGCGCGCCGGACCTAGCTCCGGTGTTCACCAACATGATGCCCAAGCTCATGCGCATGGGCTTGCTCGAACCCCTCGATGACTACTTGGCCAAAGCGGACTGGAAGGACAACCTGCTTCCGGTTCAGAAAGTGGCTCAGTACAATGGGAAGACCTACGGCGTTGTCCTCACCGCTTCGCCCAATGGGCTGATCTACAACAAGCAACTGCTTGACAAGGCGGGCGTTGCGGTTCCCACCACGCCTGAGGAGATGCTCGAGGCCGCCCGAAAAGTGAAGAAGGTTACCGGCGCCTTCGGGTACGGTTTCGCCACCAGGACAGCCGATGTCCTTGAAGCCTACATTCCACTCATGCAGTGGGCTATCGGTTTCGGCGGCGACTTCTCCAAGGACGGCGTGCCCACGGCGAATGATCCCAAGACCATAGAAGGATTGACATTCCTGAAACGCTTCTTCGACGAAGGCCTGACTCCCAAGGGCCTTGACGGCCCAATGCTCCGCAAGATGTTCGTCGAAGGTAAGATCGCCATGCTTATCGATGGACCCTGGGCGATCACGTATGTGAAGGAAGCGGCTCCGGATCTCTACGAGCACGTGGGATTCGCCGCTCCGCCTACTCCAACGCATGCGGCCATCACGGGCGGGGCTTTCTACACCATTCCCATTCGGGCCAAGCACAAGCAGGAGGCTTTTGCTCTGCTCTCAGTCTACAACCAGCCTGAATGGCAAAGCAGATGGCTCGAGGATCTACTGCAGATCCCAGGGCAGAAGGCTGAGATCAGCCCTAAGCTAGCCCAAGAGCACCCGTGGATCGAGGGCATGGTAGATGTGGCTGCCAAGTATCCCGCCGGATTCGGCTACTCTGCCCCTGGCTTTGAAGAGTATGCCGGCGAAGTCCAGCGAATGGTCGTCGACGGCATCGCCAACGTATGGGGCGGGCGAAGCACTGTGGAAGCGGCCATGAACGATGTGCAGCAGAAAATGGTCAAGTGGGCTGCCACGCTCAAGCGGTAACAAGACACCACACCAAGAGGGCGGATGATCATCCGCCCTCTCGCAATCATCGTGAGTCGTGGCTAGTCATTGTTTAGGAGGCTATTCTTGGTGAGCCGAATGCGAACAACTTCGCCCAATACCGCTGTGAACAGGGTGTCAGCTACTCTGATCCTGCCCGCCGCTATAGTAATGGGCGCAGTGGTGATCTACCCTATCTTGACGACGATCGTGCTGAGCTTGACCGATGCGCCTTTGATTTCGCTTTCGGCGCCATCGTTTGCCGGGCTGTCCAACTATGCTGATTGGTTGAGCAACCCGGACTTTTGGCGCTCACTCTGGATTACTCTGATCTACACGTTTGGAGTGACCATCGGCTCCTACGCGATCGGGTTGCTTACGGCGTTGCTTCTCAACCTGGATTTTCCGGGCAGAGCGATACTCAGAGGACTAGTGTTGCTGCCATGGGCCATCCCTGAGGTGGCAGCGGTGATGACGTGGAACTGGATGCTCGACTACCAGTTCGGCATCGTCAATAGCCTTCTTGGCTCGCAGGTAGGATGGGTTACCGATGCAGCGATGGCGCCTTGGACTGTGACTATTGTGACAATATGGAAGCAATTTCCGCTTGCCACGGTAGTGCTGCTGGCGGGGTTGCAGGCTATTCCTCGAGAACTCTACGAGGCTGCGAATGTGGACGGCGCAAGCCGAATGCAGCAGTTCATTCACGTTACACTTCCCGGTCTGAGGCCAGTGAACTCCGTGTTGGTCATGATGTTGATCCTCTATACGTTCAAGAGGATCTCCATAATCTACCTTCTCACAGGAGGAGGGCCTGCGCGGGCCACTGAGATCCTGCCGGTAACTACCTATCTGGAGGCTTTCAAGTATTTCCGCCTCGGCTCGGCATCTGCTGTCGGCATACTCGCGCTGCTATTCACCTTGCTGATCACCGTAGTCTATTCGAGGCTTTTTATGAGAGAGGAGGTTTGAGGGCAGCATGAAGAGACCGAAGGGAAGGATCGCCGTTCTAGTCGTTGCGGTGATTGTGGTATTTGCCCTCAACTTTCCCGTATATTGGATGTTCGTGCAGTCGATCACAGGCGAGAGCATGTTTACCGAGCGGCCCAGCTTGCTTCCTGAGAATCCGTCTCTTGACGCGTTTAGGAGGATCTCTGAAGCCAAGCCTATAGGGCAATGGTTTGTGAATACTCTCATCGTGGCGGTGGGCACTGTCGCCGTATCGATGCCATTGGCCGCAGGCGCGGCATTTAGCCTTTCACGCTACAAAACTACGCTCAATTCCATTACTGGACTCGCTATCTTGGCGACTCAGATGCTCTCCGCATCGCTTCTGGCTATACCCATATATGTGCTGTTCAGGCGGACGGGACTCCATGACAAGCTAGGCGGGCTGGTAGTCGCGAACACAGCTTTTACGTTGCCCATGAGCATATGGGTGCTGAAAGGCTTCTTCGACGCGATCCCCAAGGAGCTGGACGAGGCGGCCATGATCGATGGCTGCACTGTGGCGCAGATGATACGTAGGGTGATAATGCCGCTGGTGCTCCCGGGAATGGTCGCTGTGTCGATATTCGCGTTCATCCTTGCGTGGGATGAGTTCTTTTTCGCGCGAACGCTCGTGAGCAGCCAGGGTAATTGGGTGCTGTCGGTAGGCCTCAGTTCCTTCAGAGAGGAGTTCACTATCAACTGGAGCGACATGATGGCGGCCGCAGTGCTGTTCACTATTCCTCCGATAGCGCTGTTCATGTTCATCCAGAAACACCTGGTCAGTGGGCTTACCGGAGGCGCGGTCAAAGGATAATGGACCGCCGGATCAGTGTCGGCATGCCGGGGCACAATGAGAGCGCGAACGGGGGGACTGCAATGCTCGGTGGATATATGGGCAAGATACTATGGGTGGATCTTTCTGCACGAAAACTAACAGACCAGCGCCTAGATGACAGGATGTGCCGAGATTACCTCGGCGGCTATGGCATCGGGATGCGAATGATATACGACAATCAGAAGGCGGGGATGGATCCGCTCGATCCGGGCAGCATTGTGGCGTTCGGGACCGGACCGCTGACGGGTAGCCCAGCTGTGATCGGCTCGCGATTCACCGTGATGGGCAAGTCGCCGATCTCCGAAACGTGGGGAGACGCCAATTCCGGAGGATACTTTGGCCCTGTGCTGAAGCGCGCAGGATACGACATGGTGTTCTTCATCGGAGCGGCGGACACTCCCGTCTATCTGTCCATCGACAACGGTCGCGCTGAGCTCAAGGATGCATCGGCGTTTTGGGGGATGACCACCTACGAGGTAGACAGCAGGCTGAAGGAGCTGCATGGCAGTGATGCTCAGGTGGCCTGCATCGGCCCTGCAGGAGAACGGGGAAGCATGCTCTCGTGTATTATCCACGACAGAGGCCGAGCCGCGGCGCGCTCCGGTTTCGGGGCAGTGATCGGCTCCAAGAAGATCAAAGCCATCGTGGTTCGCGGCGACAAACCCGTTCCCGTTGCCGATAGCGAGAAGGCAAAAGCGCTGAGGAGCAAGTACGTTCGGCAGATCAGGGTGGAGCATGTGGGATCATCGCAGCTCTACATGATTGGAACCCCTGCTCTGTTCGGGCTGTGCGCGCTGGGCGGCGATGCGCCTGTTAAGAACTGGGCCGGCGCGTGTCTCGCCGATTTTGATCAGTCTCAGATCGAGTCGCTGCATCACGACAACTTCTACAAATTCAAGACGAAGAAGTACGGCTGCTTCGGATGCCCGATCGCATGTAGCGGGACATTCGACATCCCTGAAGGGCCCTATGCTGTACGCCACAGCCATCAGCCTGAATACGAGACGATATCCGCTTTCGGGTCCAACTGCATGAACAGCAGCCCCGAGTCTATCATCAAGGCCAATGACATCTGCAACCGTTACGGACTGGACACTATCGGGACCGGATCGATGATAGCGTTCGCCATGGAGGCTTACGAGAAGGGCCTGATCAGCTCGGAGGACGCCGGCGGCCTCGATCTGTCGTGGGGAAGCCCCGATGCCGTTGTGAAACTCGCAGAGGACATAGCTCTCGGTCGCGGACTCGGCGAGGTCCTATCCATGGGGCTCGAAAGGGCAGCCCGGACCATAGGCGGGGGCGCCGAGTCCTTTGCCGTCCATGTACGAGGCGAAGCGATAGCAATGCACGACCCGAGATTCGAGCCGACCATGAGCGCGATATATCGGATGTTCCCCGGCAAGCACATACAGGCGTCTCAGTTTTGCAAACCGCCCGCCTTTGATGATGATATCCCCGCCTACGGCGCCGACCGCGAGCGGCAGGCGGGCCGAGGCACGCAGCTCAAGTCGCTTGAATGCCTGTGCAATGTGGTGAACTGCGCGGGGGTGTGCGTGTTCGGATACCTGTCTACCCACGTGGATTGCGTGCCCGAGTTCCTATCTGCCGTGACAGGGGTTGAGATGGGAGTGCCCGAGGCCATTGAAGTGGGCGAGCGCATCTCCAACATGAGGCAGGCTTTCAACATTCGTGAAGGAGTCAACCTGGTGAAGACCCATGTCCCGCGCCGTGTCCTGGGGGATCCTCCACAGAAGGGCGGACCCACTGCGGGATTTACGGTCGATTCGGACTTGATCCTGTCTGAGTATCTTGACGCGATGCACTGGTCGCGCCAGGACGGCCGCCCATCGAAGGAGCGGCTTTTGGACTTGGGCATGGACGATGTTGCCATGGATCTGTATGCAAGTTAGCGCTGCAGGGGGCATGACGCCTAGTTCAGATTGTACTTGGCCAGCTTCCTGTACAGCGTAGTCACGTGTATTCCGAGCTCCCGCGCAGCTTTCTCCTTGGCGCGGGGTTCGCCCTCGAAGCGCTGGAGCGCCCCTGCTATCGCTTTGCGTTCCAGCGCTTCAAGGCCCTGCGGGCCGCCTGCCTCATTGGCCTCATCTGAGTGTCTGGCGATCCGCACTCTCTGCGGTAGGCTGGCCGCTTGCACTGTCGATTCGGATTCGATGTTCACGGCGTACTCAACGCTGTTGGATAGCTCGCGGACGTTGCCTGGCCACTCGTACGCCAGCATTGACCGGAGCGCTCCATCGCCCAACGAGGCTATGCGTTTGCCGGCGGTGCGGCAATGCTTGTCCAGGAAGAAACGCGCCAACATCGGAATGTCTTCTCTTCGTTCTCTGAGAGGAGGCATCCAAATCGGAACCACGTTGAGTCTGTAGAATAGGTCCTTGCGGAACTCGCGACTGTGCACCATCGCGTCCAAGTCGCGATTGGTGGCGCCGATTATGCGGACGTCAATGGGTCTGGATTCCACACTTCCCACCGGCTCTATCATTCTGTCTTCAAGCGCGCGCAGCAGCTTGCCTTGCAGGTGGAGGGGCATGTCGCCGATCTCGTCCAGAAACAGCGTGCCCTTGTTCGCAAGCTCAAACCGGCCCGGCTTGCCCTTCTTGCGCGCTCCTGTGAATGCGCCCTCTTCATAGCCGAACAGTTCGCTTTCGAGCAGCGTGTCGGGGATGGCGCTGCAGTTGACTACGACGAACGGGCCGTCCCTGCGCTTGCTTTCTCTGTGGATGGCACGGGCCATGAGCCCCTTTCCGGTTCCGCTCTCGCCCCTTAGCAGCACTGTGGAATTGCCTGACGCAATCTTTGCGGCGAACTCCTTCACCGACGACATAGGCTGCGAGTCGCCAATGATGTCGTCGAAGGAGGTAGCCCGGTTCTCGTGCTCCCAGATCTCGTATGTGAGCTTCGACACATCGTCGAGGTGCTGAAAGGTCAACACCGCCCCCAGGGTCTTGCCGTCGATTGCCACGGGATATGCATTGCATATCGCATCCACAGTCTCTCCGGAATGCTGCCTCAGGCGAGTTCTGTGATGCTTGATTTCGGTTCCGCTTCCGAGCGCGTCGTACAGCCCTGTTCCAGTCAGCACATCCTGCAGAGGCTTACCCATAGTGGCCTCGGCGGAAAGGTTAAGTGCGTCCAGGGCATATCGATTGGCCTGAGTCATGATGCCGTATTCGTCCACAACCAGCACGCCCTGGTCGAACGCGCCTATGACCGCCTCGAGCTGACGGCGTCGGAGCCTGTCGCGGGCCGTTGCCTCTTCACTGGCTATCTTGGCGCTGAGCAGGTCGGCCATGCGTTCCAGGAATGCAACGTTGGCACGCGCGTTGTCGAGTAGCCTTCGGCGCTGCGCCTGTGTGCGGGTGACCAGGCCCATCACTCCGGCAACGGCATCGCCGTAGTTAATTGGGCAGCACAGCTCGGCCGTGGCATAGCAGCGCTTGGCCATCACGCACGTTCGGCACAGTTCGTGGTGGCCTGGATCTTCGATTATGACAGTCGCGCCGATCTGCAGGACATGGGCGTGGACGCGCCCCTGCCCCGCGAGGCTGTTGCCCAACTGCCTGCTGAACTCGCCGGTGCCCGCCACTCGGATCAGGTCGCGATCCGTGATTTCCACATCAACCCCGAGCGCCACTGCAATCGCTTCGGCCACTCTCTGTACATCATTTTGGACTGATCTCAGGCTTAGCAGGTGTGTTCCCTCCTGTCGGCTGTAAGGTCGGGATCCAGGTAGGGCTGGAGGTCGACCTTTCTATCCGAGCATAACACAGGGGCTCCGGCTATAGCAAATTGCAACTTGGTACTGCAAAATGCTACTGCAACCCGCTACTACCCGGCGTGGAAGCTGCCGCAGCGATGCCGGTCGCGCAACGCCCAGAGGGTGCGATGCCTGATAAATGACCAGGTAGCGGCGTAATCGGGGCTGCGCCTTGCCGCATCGTTACGCCCACCGGCAACGATGGCACGAATGTTGCGTTCACACATGGGCCGCCTGGGTTGGCTGCGATCTGAGTAACGGCGGAAGATCGTGATGGAGAGCCGGCCTGTTGAGAACGCTGTGCCCACGCAGCGCCAACACAGAACGAACGCAGAATGTGAGGAAGGACTGGTAGATAGGGATGAGAGGTCAGTATTCCATGTTTCCCAGGGAGGAATACGAGGCGAGGCTGGAGCGTGCCCAGACGCTCATGAAGGAGCAGAACATCGATGCCCTGTTGATCACGGCGGAAGCTAACTACTTCTACTTCACGGGTCACAGGACTCATTCGCCATGGTCGACTTTCACTCGTCCACACGTGGCCATAGTCACGCGCGATGGCGGGGCGACTATGATCGTGCACTGCTTTACCAGGCCGGAAGCCCAGTCGAGGTCATTCGTGGCGGATGTGCGTGAATACGGCAGCCTGGTGGAGGACGCAGTGCCCCAGATCAAGCGGGCATTGTCCGACATGGGCCTGGCTTCGGCAGTCATCGGATGCGAACTCGGATATGAGCAGAGGCTCGGACTGCCTATGCGCGCGTGGGAACAGATCGTATCCGCGTTTCCCGCGGCGAAGTTTGTGGATGCATCTGAACTACTTTGGAGGCTTCGCATCGTAAAATCCCGGGCGGAAGTGGAGCGCTTGAGAAAGGCCTGTCAGGCGACGAGCAAGGCGTTTGAGGTGTGCTATTCGCAGGCTGGCGAGGGCTGGACGGAAGAACAGGTTGCGGTGGTGATGAGCAAGGCCATGCTGGACGCGGGCGCTGAGGCGCCTGGGTTCAACATCATCTGTTCAGGGAAGGACAACTACGAGAGGATCAGTGCTCGTCCTACAGGGCGCGCATTGTGGAAGGGCGACATGCTGTGGGTGGACGCCAGCGCGGTTTTCGACGGCTATTGGAGCGATTTTTGCCGGGCGGCAGTGCCCGGAGGACCCAGCCCCGAGCAAGTTCGTCTCCAGAGGATAGCGCACGAGGCGACAATGGCTGCAATAGAGGCGATCAAGCCCGGAGTGCCTGTGAGGGTCATCGCCGAAACTTGTGCTCACGAGCTGGGCAGGTATGGCTTCAACCTCACCTTCGACGCCGGGCGGTGCGGTCACGGGCTGGGCCTCGCGAGCACTGAGCCTCCCCATGTGGCCACATATGATCCGACGATCCTGGAGGAGGGAATGGTCATCACCGTGGAGCCCGGGATTGTGAACGAGGAAGGGGTGTTCTGCATAGAAGAAAACGTTGCAGTGACCAAGGACGGGTTTGAGATTCTGTCAGGAGCTTCGCGCGAGATTTACGCCATTTAGCTTTTGGATGGAGAGGTGGAGAATGAGTACACTGGAAAAGACAGCAGATGAGATCATAATAACTGATGTACTGATAGTCGGCAGCGAGGGCGCCGGAGCTAGGGCCGCGCTGGAGGCGAGCAAGCGCTGCAAGTCGGTGGTGGTTGCCACCAAGGGAGTAGTGGGCAAGAGCGGCGCCACGTTGACCGCAGACGCAGACATCGACATCGACAGCCGCAGCGCTGCAGAGCTGTTCGGGCTGCCCGGAGACATGAACGACAGCCCCGAGAAATTCGCGGAAGACATGTGCAAAGAGGGAGAATACCTCAACAACCAGCGCCTGGTCACTATTCACTGCGATGAGGCTCCCATGAGACTGAAGGAGCTGGTGGATTGGGGCGCGCGCATAGACAAGCTGACTCACGCTCCTGGACACACATACCCTAGGGGTGTATGGGTGCCCGGCACTGAGTTCGCCCGGGTGCTCACGAAAGAGCTGAAGAAGAGAGACAACATCAAGCTCCTCGAGCACATGATGATCACTGACCTGCTCACCAACGATGGACGTGTGGTCGGGGCGGCGGGCATCGAGATAACCACAGGCAAGTTCTTTGTGATCAAGGCAAAGGCAGTCATATTCTGCACCGGCGGCGCCATGCGCATCTATCCGCATACGACCGCTCCTGACGAACTGAGCGGCGATGGACTGGCCATGGCTTACCGGGTGGGCGCAAGACTCATTGACATGGAATTCCCAATGTTCCTGCCGTACACCCTGATCAAGCCGGATTCGCTCAATGGCGTCGACTTCTCTTATCTGCTGAGCGCCTACATCCAGGCACAGGCCCTAAACCGCCATGGAGAGCGATACATGGCCAAATACGACCCTGAGCGGCTCGAGCACAGCACCAGGGATGTCAACTCCATCGCCGCCATGATAGAAGTGCTTGACGGAAAGGGTACGCCTGCGGGCGGCACGTATCTGTCCCTTAAGCATCTGCCGGACAACCTGATCGACTTCAGCGCCGAATGGTTCCCGTCCAACATCTCGCACTGGCGTTACGGCGGGTTCAACATGCAGGACTACCTGCCCGATCTGCATACTCAGGCTTTGGAGACTTCGCCTGCAAGCCACTTCTGGAACGGCGGGGTCCAGATCGATGAGTTCTGCCAGACTGGCATCGCCGGATTCTATGCCTGCGGCGAGGGCACCGGCAGCATCCACGGCGCCAACAGAGTGTCAGGGAACGCTCTCACTATGACGCAGGTATGGGGGCCGCGCGCCGGAATCTACGCCAGCGAGTACGCCAACAAGGCCGGCAGCGGCAACATTGACCTTGACCAGGTGGCGGCCGTCAAGGAAAGGCTGCATGCGCCCTTGGAGCGCGATGCTGGGGTTGACCCGATCGCTCTGCGCAAGCGGATTCAGGATGTCGCGTGGAAGTACATCGGCGTGGTCCGCGAGGAGAAGGGGCTCAACAAGGGTCTTGAGGAGATTGCGGCGATGCGCGGCCAGCTTGACCAGGTATACGTCAGCAACAAGGCTAAGCGGTTCAACCACGAATGGGTGGAGGCGCTGCAGCTTGAGAACATGCTCGATGTCATGGAGATGGTTGCCGAGGCGAGCCTCGTGAGGAAGGAAAGCCGGGGTGCTCTGTACCGCAGAGACTTCCCCAAGACCGATAACATCAACTGGGTCAAGAACGTCGTGGTGCAGCAGGATGAAGGCAAGATCGCTACATCAGTGCATGACGTCGAACTCGACAAGTATCAGCCGACCAGGGAAATCCGGGAATACGGGAGCAAGGAGTGACAACGGATGGCGAACGAAGTGCAGACAATTACTGTCAAGGTGCGTCGGGCAGATCCTGACGTGGATGGCGGCAAGGCCACTTACCAGTCATACTCCGTGCCGCTCGAGCCGGGCTCGACCGTGCTCAGTATACTGAGGCACATAACTGAGAACATCGACAGGACGCTGTCGTACTACCGGTCGTGCCGGATAGGCAAGTGCGCCGGGTGCAGAATGGTGGTCAACGGCAAGACCAGACTTGCGTGTACGACTGCAGTCACTGGCGACATTACGCTTGAGCCGCTTCCGGGATACCCTCTCATCAAGGACCTGGTTGTGGACCTCAGTGCTGAACGATAGGGCCACGGCCACCAGTATTGGGCTACTGTTGGAGAGGAGCGATTCAGATGTCCGTCTCCGGGTTTCCGTTTGGACCAACCTATGACGAGATGGCTCGTCCTGAGCTGATAGATGCATCGGTCAGAGCGGCGGCGCTAAAAGCCCTGCATAGCGATGAGCTAGACCCGGTGAACCTGTTCAACATCACGTGGAAGAACAGCGAAAACCAGATCCGGAAAATGGTGTTCCCGCGGGAGATCACTGGACTCGACGTCAACATCGTGGTTCTCCTCGGGAATGGCTTCCCGTCCGGATCGCACAAGGTAGGCCCGGCCTATTCCACGCTCATCGAAGCCTGCGTCGACGGCGTCCTCGATCCGGCAAAGCATACGATTCTCGGCCCTTCCACGGGGAACTTCGGAATCGGCGTTTCTTATGTATGCCGGCTCATGGGGTATCGAGCTGTAGTCATCATGCCCGACAACATGAGCAAGGAAAGATACGATCGCATCCGTAAGTATGGCGCCGCTTTGGATCTGACGCCGGGCACTGAGTCGGACGTGATTCTGACGCTTGAGCGCACGCACCAGCTCATGAAGGACCCCGCGAACTTCGCTCTGGCTCAGTTCGAGCTGATGCCGAACTACAGGTTCCATAGGCATGTGACTGGGTCGGCTGCAGTCGAGGCAGCGCTCCGGATCGGGAATGGACGAGTGGCCTGCTTCGTGTCGGCGCCGGGATCGGCAGGCACTTTAGCTGCAGGCGACCATATCAAGTCGGTCTACCCTGAGGCCAAAGTGGCTGCGGTGGAGCCCTATGAATGCTCGACACTGGCCACAGGCGGGAGGGGACAACACCGGATCGAGGGTATCGGCGACAAGATGTGCACCCTCATTCATAACGTCCTGACCACCGACTTCATAATCACCGTCCACGACGACGAGTGTGTGCAGGCGCTGAAGGCGATGCGCGAAGGCGCGCACATTCTTGAGCGACTGGGCATGAAGCGAGAGGCGGCCCAGTCCATGCGCGATCTGTTCGGCGTGTCGGGCATGTGCAATGTCATCGCCGCGGTCCGAATGGCTCGCTACCTCAGGCTGGGTCCGGATGAGAACGTCGTCACTGTGGCAACGGACGGCTTCGACAGGTACGAATCGGTCATCGCTGATCTGGACCGGAGGTACCTTGAGACTACCGACCACGTGCTCGAACGCTGGGTGCGCGATGTATTCTCCGCCCAGGACGATGCCGCGATCCATGATGTGAGAAGAGCACCTGCCAAGGAAAGGCTGTTTGCGCAGAAGGAGAAGGACTGGACGCCGTTCGGCTACAGTGTGGAGTACCTAGACGGCATGAAGTCGCAGGACTTCTGGGAAGACGAATATGCAAAGCACGCCTACTACAGCGAGAGAATCGAGCAGATGCGCAGATAGCGCGCACTGGCAGCATACGCGAATCCGAATTGGGCTGGAGCTTCGGCTCCGGCCCAATTCCATTGGCGGGCAGGCGCTGGAGGAATAACCATACGCCCTGTTGAACAGAGAGCGCTGTAGACTTGCAGTTTGTGAAGGCAGTAGTTGTCATGCGATGGATCTACACAATCGAAGAACATGCAGACAGAGGTGTGTCGCAGTGGAAGTTGTACTATCCTACGGCAAGACCGGATTGCCTGTGGATCTACCGGACGACAATGTGAGTGTGGTCCGACCGGTGTTCGTACCGGGGCTCGACGACGAACAGTGCGCAGTAGCGGATGCGCTCAAACACCCGATAGGGTGCCCGGCGCTTGAAGACATGGTTCGGGCATCGGATACGGTGGCTGTAGTGTTCTGCGATGCCACAAGGCCCGTACCCAACAGGCGGATTCTCCCCGTTGTCCTGGGAGAGCTGGAGAGTGCCGGAGTGAGGCGGGACCAGGTAGTCCTGATCAACGCACTTGGCACGCATAGGCCCAGTCCGCCTGAGGAACTCGTGGAGCTTCTGGGCGAGGGCCTAGTTCGCGACTATCGGGTCGTGCAGCACGATTGCCGCGATCGCAACATGATGGCGCCGGCTGGTCGGCTCAGCACTGGGCGGGAGTTCTGGGTGAACCGGGATTACCTCAACGCGGACTTCAAGATACTCACCGGTTTCATAGAACCGCACTTCTTCGCGGGATTCAGCGGCGGAGGCAAGCTGGTGTTTCCCGGGGTAGCGAGCCTTGACAACATCAAGGAAGCACACGGATATCGAATACTGTCGCACGCCAAGTCTACCTGGGGTATCACCCACGGGAATCCCGTGTGGGAACTACTTACCGAGGGCGCGTTGCTCACCGCGCCCGACTTCATAGTCAACGTTGCGTTGAACTCCGAGAAGGCTATCACCAGCGTGTTCGCCGGAGAACTGCGCGCGGCGCACGCCGCGGGCGCCCAGCACGCCAAGCGGACTGCCATGAGGGCGGTGCGCGAGCCTTTCGATGTGGTCATCACCACCAACAGCGGATACCCACTGGACCGAAATGTGTATCAGACTGTCAAGGGGATCAGCGCTGCAGCCTCCATCGTGAGGGACGGCGGGGCGATAATCGCCGCGGCCGAGTGCATCGACGGCATCCCCGAAGGCAGCCATTTCCACCAGTTGCTTCAGAGGGCGGGCGGGCCCGAGCGGGCGCTCGAGCTCATCGCCGAGTCCGGGTTCTCCATGCAGGACCAGTGGCAGGTCCAACTGCAGGCAGAGATACAGATGCGAGCAGATGTCTATCTGTATTCGCATCGTCTTTCGCCGGACGAGATACGCACTACCATGCTCAAGCCGTGCGAGAGGATCGAAGACACGCTGGCGGACCTGTTGCGGGTGTACGGCCCCGATGCGAGGATATGCGCGCTGCCCGAAGGCCCGCAGACCATACCCTACGTGGATATGCAGGCAGCGGGGGAATGAGGCATATGGAAGGAATGCGCTGCCTCTTCGGCTTGAGGATATCCTAAGAATTCTGTCTCGCAGGGTTCCGAGGCTCCAGAGAGTGATCTCCCAGCCCATGCCGGATGGGCTATAGGATCGGGCCATGTAAATTGTGACTTTACGCAGGGGCGTTGCTTCATCTCTGGCGCATACCTTGTTGGTAGTATGGCCCGATGACGGGCAGAACGCTGAAAGGTGGCGGAAGATGATGGATGCTCCGATCTCTGAGGAGGCCGAGATGTTCTCCGCGGAGGCTCTGAACAGGCACCCTATTGGGCTCTTTGTAGCCCAATGCCCGGACCCATGTCAGGCTGTAGCTGTGGAGTTCGATTGCGGAGAGTGCTGTAAGAAGGCGTGCAACGCCCGGATTGCGGGGATAGGCGGCGGGTTCTTGTCTCTGGCGCCGTTCAATCCGTGCTCTGGAATAGCCGTCAAGTTATTCGGCGAGGAAGGCTTGATAGACACAGAGTGCGCTCAGTGCGTGCTGATACGGCTGGACAGGGTGTGCAGCATAGAGCTGGGATTCCCAGGAAATGCGCCCTTAACGTGCCCCGAAGCCTAGCCGCCGATGGCTCTGAGATCATGATACTCCTGATTACTTGGCTGTTTGGTACGTGCTAGGCTCTCGCCCGCATAGGCAGGCAGGCATACCGATTCCGACCAGGCGACAACACGCCTGGTCGCCTGATGAAGGATGTTTTGACAGTTACGGTATGTGTCATGAGCAGTGAGGGCAGCCGATGTCGCCCGTTTCGCCCGCATCGCTTAGCCCGTCCGATCTGCCTGCTTTGCCCTATCGGCCAGCCCGCCTGACGCTCCGGTGAACGATTTCCTGAACGGAATGGAGCTATTTCACACTACATACCTGGATATCTGCATGCGGAGGATGAACATGGACTGGGGCGAGTATGCGATGTGGCTCCCGGTGATTGCGGCCGCGCGCCTCAGCGAGGGGATACCCGAGTTTCAGGATTGGCTGACGGAGCAGGCGTGGGTTCGCTGACGTCTTCATCCATGACTAGCAGCGAACTCAACGGTGGACTCAAATGATACAACACGCTATCACTACCATGTGCGATGGACGAACGAGTGACGAGGGAGGCATTGGTTTTGTTGAGTGCATGCGGTCTTCTCTGCAATGAGTGCGAAGCTTTCGGAGAGAGCTGTGGCGGATGTATTGAGGTTGCGGGGCGTCCTTCATGGGCGAAGGATGCTGGCATTGAAGTGTGCGAGCTTTTCGAATGCACTGCCAATAGGGGATTTGGGACCTGTGGGGAATGCGATGCGGTCCCGTGCAAGCGAATGGTGGAGCTAAAAGACCCTCGAATCACACAGGAGGCCCACATCGACGATCTTCGCGTCAGGGTGGACAGGCTGCGAAGTCATCAGAATCGGTCAGACAGCGAGATCCAAGTCCATCAGTTGGACGAGATCACATTCATAGGTTTCGCTCTTCGCACGTCAGTATCGGCGCCGAAGGATGTGATACCCCGGTTCTGGGAGGGATTCTGGCAGACCGGAAAGGCTGAGGCCTTGAGGACGGCGCTCGGCGTGTGCTGCCTCGAGCCTCTCTACGGCGTGTGTACGTCCTACGACCTGGAGTCGGGCGGTTTCACTTACCTGGCAGGCGTCAGGCTGCCCCGGGGCAGCTCGGTCCCTGATGGTCTCGACAGCGCCACGCTGTGTCCGTCCCTCTACGGGATGATACATCTTCCAATGGACGTGCCCCAGATCCAGGCTGCCTGGGCCAAGATACACGCTTGGGGGGACAAAGCGGGCTTTGAAGTAGGGCCGGAGGGATTCGAATTGTACCCGGACGAGAACTCCTGCGATGTGTACGTGCAAATCCGCTGAGCTGCCGGCCGATATGCAGCTGCCGTTGTCGCTGGTCGGCGCCGTTGCGAGATGAGGACGGGTAGGATGCATCAGGGCTGGGCCCGCGGGGGCCCAGCCCTTCGAGAATGCTGAACTGGTGGACTCCGGCGCAGAGCCGACCTAGAAGTTGAGGCCGAACGCCGGCACAACCGATCCCTTGTATTCCTTGGCGATGAAATCCGCGACCTCCTTCGATGTGAGCGCTTGCGCGAGCTGTCGTAGGGCAGGGTTGCCCTTTTCGACATTCCTGACGGCAAGCACATTGGCATAGGGAGAATCGCTGTCCTCTATGAACAGTGCATCCTTCGTGGGTACCAGCTTCGCTTCCATGGCGAAGTTGGAGTTGATGATCGCGAGATCCATGTCCTCCAAAGACCTGGGCAGTTGTGCGGCATCGAGTTCGACTATCTGCAAGTTCTTGGGGTTGCTGACGATGTCGAAGATGGTCGCCGTAATGCCGGCCTTCTCGTCCACGCTGATGAGCCCGGCCTTCTGGAGCAGAAGCAGCGCTCTGCCGGCGTTGGTGGGGTCGTTGGGGATGCCCACCTTGGCCTTGTTGGGCAGGTCTTTCACGCTGCGTACCCGCTTTGAATAGGCGCCCATCGGCTCTATATGCACCTTGGCCAGATAGGTGATATTCAGGCACCTGTCTTTTGCGAAACTCTCAAGGTACGGGACGTGCTGAAAGAAGTTGGCATCGATGTCGCCATCGTTTAGTGCCAGGTTGGGAGTGACATAATCGGTGAACTCGATGATCTCCAGCGCTATGCCTTTGGCAGCCAGAATAGGTTTGACCACCTCAAGGATCTCCGCGTGCGGCACAGGCGTGGCGCCCACCTTCAGTTTGGTCGTGGGCGCGGCCACTGCGCCTCCGCACATCATCGCAAACACCACCAGTCCAACTAGGAAGATGGATGCTGCGCTTCTTGTCAATGCTCTCATTCCTCGCTAACCTCCTTCGCCTTCTCTCTATTGTCTGCGGTCTGCTCTGTGACCGCCGTGACCCAAGTTCAGGGGTGCAGTAGGTGTCCGCGGTCCTGGCCAAGCGCCCTGCGTCCTTCGGGAAACAAAAAACCTTCCGCTCCTGGCCATAGCATAGGCCAGGGACGGAAGGATATAGGTCCACCGTGGTACCACCCTGGTTCGCACCGCCTTTGCAGGCGCATGCCTCGGCGAGCGCGGCAAAGCTTCACGTAAAACATGAGGCTCTGCGATGCCCCGGCGCTTTAACGAGCGCACCCGTGCGCGCCTACTGGCTCCACTGCCCGGAGCGTTCGGGCGCCCGCTCAGGGGCCATGTTCATCGCTTTTCCCCGGCGCCGGCTTTCAGCCAAAGGCCGGCTCTCTGCAGCCAGTACTCGGCGACTACTCATCCCCATCACTGCGTTTGAAGGTATTCTGCTGTCAACTGCTGCCCGGGCAGATCCTTGCCATCGAGCATAGCACGGAGCTTGGGCGGTGTCAACCGAAATCGAATTGCTCTGCATTGACGAAACGTCATATCTCAGCTGCAAATCCACTCAAAGGCCACACTGACGGGTGGCGGAATGGCGACCACTTGCCGATAAGAGAGATAGACCAGCCGTTTGCTGCAAAGCGGGGATGTCTGTGGAGGTGTGAACATGCCGATGCAGGCCAGACGTGCCATGGCGGTGCTGGCGCTAGTTATCTTCGGAGCGATGCTTGCGGGGTGTGCATCGTCGGCAGGATATACTGCCAAGACCACTGATCCTTCGGATCCGCCCAGTCCTCCGCCCATTGCGCTTGTTGCCGGGACAGTCTTTGACGATGTCACCGGCATCGGGATTAAGGACGCAGTCGTGAAGCTGGGCGACTGTGAGCTTACGACTGATCGCTGCGGCTGTTTCAGCTTCGGAAGGGTTGATCTGCCCATGGAATTCACGATCACGTTTTCGGCTGAGTTCTACGAAGCAGTCAGCTCTTGGGTAGATAGATCGACCATATCCAGAGGGAAAGGATGGGACTATTGGTTCGCTGTTGGGCTTGTGAGAGACGGCTCAGCCGCGCAAGCAAGCACCAGCGTTATGCTACTACAGCCTTCCTGGTGAGGCGGGAGTCCCGCCGCCCGGCGCCTGCGGGTATCTGACCTGCAGGGTGTGGCAGGAGATGTCAGTTGACAAATACCATTGCGCATGTTAGGTTAAGGTGACTATAGGCGTTGCGGCCTCGGGCCGATGCGTCTTTAGTCAGGTGGAAGACAAGTCAGATGGCAGTCGCCCTGAGGATTCGGCGAAGGCAAGCTGAACGGTATGCCACCGCGGAAGATGTCTATTGCAAGGCGTCTTTTGCGGTGGCTTTTTGCTTTTGCTTTACCCGCTCCACTGAAGTATGGGCGATCAGACAGAAGGGGGGAATACCGGATATGGTTGAGGGCTCTATGGCTCCGGACATGACGAGTGAAAACGGACGCTGCGGGGAACGCGCCCAAGAAGTATCGATTGCAGACATGATCCAGCGCTTCGAGCAAGAGTATATGGGGAGATCGTCAAAGTACATTCGAGTGTACATGGTGCACGACATAGCTGTCGTCAGGGCTAGGGGCATGCTTAGCCCTGCAGAAAGACAGCTTGCGTCCACACACGAGGGCAGAGTCCTGATCAAGCAGCTATGGGTCAAGGAGATGGAAGGACTCA
>CAYYHF010000008.1:0-15914 GCA_964471415.1 uncultured Clostridia bacterium
TATCGGACTGCCGCGCGTCCTCAAGTATGAGGAGTCCACCAAAGACCCGGATTCGTCTAGCAACGCGATATTGGTGCTGACCGACCCCACATCCACTCCAATGTAGCCGCGCACGCCTTGCACCCCCCATCCCCAGAGGGTGCCCGAGAACGCCTCAATGGATTCGCCGCCTCACTCCGCCAGCGCCGCATGGGCCTCCTTCAGTAGCTCGATCACGTGCAGTTGCTGTGGACATGCCTCCTCGCACCGACCGCATTTCACGCACCTCATCGCATCCCGGGCTGCCTTGGCGATCCCACGGTACATCCGTCTGCAGCTTTCCCAGGCGTTGAAGGTCCCGCCATCGTTGTAGAGGGTGAATATATCGGGAATGACCACACCTTCGGGGCACGGCTGGCAGTAGCCACACTCGGTGCACGGGATCCTGACCCTCGCCATGTAGGCCTCGCGCGCCCTGGCTAAGGCCGCCAGTTCCCGCTGGCTAAGCGCCCCGACAGTGGCATCCGATGCTATCCGTACGTTGTCGACGACCTGCTGCATACTGCTCATGCCGCTTAGAACCACGTTCACTTCGGGTAGATTCCACAGCCAGCGCAAAGCCCACTCCGCCGGGCTCCAGCCCTTAGGAGCAGCCCCGGCCTCTGCCGCGCCAAGCTCTGCGATCACCTCATCCGGCACGTTCGCGGCGAGCTTGCCTCCGCGTATAGGTTCCATTATGACCACCGCCAGCCCGCGAGCTGATGCGTATCTCAGCCCGGCCATTCCGGCCTGGTACTCCACATCCACGTAGTTCAACATGATCTGGCAGAAGTCCCAGTCGAACGCGTCTACTATCTTGGTGAACTCCTCGTAGGCATCGTGAAAAGAGAACCCGATGTAGCGTATCCTACCCTCCCGCTGCTGCCCGACGAGGAAATCCAGCACTCCCATGTCGCGCGCCTTCGCCCATGACTTCCTGCCCAGGCTGTGGAGCAAGTAGCAGTCGATATGATCCGTATCGAGACGTTCCAGCTGCTCGCCGAGTAGTCGGTCGAAATCGTTTGGCGACTTGCACAGCCATACCGGAAGCTTGGTGGCGATCTTGACCCTGTCGCGATACCCATCGGCAAGGGCCCGACCCACCAGCTTCTCGCTGTTGCCCCCGTGGTATCCGTAAGCCGTATCTACGTAGTTGACGCCTTCATCGATAGCGTATCGTATCATCCGGATCGCCTCATCCTCACGTATCGCCGCCTGATCGTTCCCAACGCAAGGAAGACGCATACACCCGAATCCGAGAGCAGACGCATCAAATCCGCATCTTCCAAACTGCCTGTACCTCACAGTGCATCCTCCCCATGTACAGCATTGCTGCAATCGTCCTATGACCAACTGGTGTCTGGTTAATTTCGCCCTCAGGCGCGCACATCCCTTGCGGCTGCTTATCGCCCCGCCTCCTCACCCCCCTTGCCCAGCCTCCGCTCTGTCCGCATCCAAACCGCGATTTACCTCGAACGACATCGCAAACTGCCGTAATAACGCTAGAGGTAAGGGCCGCAGGGGTGTCGTAATACTCATAGCAATATCGCTTTCATTCGAGCCGCAATTGCAGCATTCGATGGAGGAGTCAGCCATGTCACGCCCCACGGCAAGTCTGCTGTCCTTTGCGCGCTTTAAGAGAAGACTCATGGCTTCCGTACTGCTTGCGGCCATTCCGTTTCTTGTCCTAGTCGGCATGCTGACTCTGGACAGGATCTGCGAATCTCGCTCAAGTCTTAAAGCAAGAAACACGGCAGCAGCTCAACGCATCGGGTTGGCCCTTTCATCATATCTGGACAATCTGCGGGAGAGGCAAGCTCTGCTCCTTGATGCATGCAGCCTGTGGCAGGCTGAGCTGGGCTGGCACGCGCACATGATGGAGAAGATGCTCCGCCACCTCCACTCCCACTCGATAGTCGGATGCTCGGTTTTCGGTACAGACGGACAGCTGCTGTGCACCGCCGGAAGCAGTCCCGGCTATACTCCGCTGTTCGATATCTCGCCGCTTCAGCCTGTGATGACCGGAAACGCTTGCTCCGTCTGCGTCATAGCGACATGCCCCGGAGCGCTTCAGGCCGGCGCCAATGCCGATGCCGGTTCCCGCGCCGGCCTCGACGCTGCCCCTACGCTCGTTTTGGCCAGCCGAATCCTACGAGAACGCTATGGGCCGTGCGTGCTTGCCATGGAAATCGATTTGAGCTGGATGGACGATACGCTCGCGGCAACTTGTGATGACCATTATGATCCGGACGTGTTCGGGGTTCGGGACCCAAGCGGACAGGTGTTGCTGTGGGAGCGCAGCAGCTCGGCTCACGCGCTCCAGGTGTCTGCCGAAGCGCTGCGCGGCAAATGGCCGCTGGTCCAAGGGGCCGACGATGCAGTCAACTCAGCCGGCGCGGTGCTTTTCACTCACACCAGCAGCTTCGGCGGCGAGCGTGTATCGGGGTCTTTCGAAGTGTCCGCCGTTGCGATCCCATCGATGGGGTGGGTCAGTTTCGCCGCCACAAGAAGCGATCCAGCCGACGCCATGGCGCGCGACCGCATTCTGATGCGCCTGCTCATCCTGGCCTGCGCGGCAGTCGCGGCGATTGCATCGGCCGCGTTTCTGCTGCATCGCATGTCCCGAGAGGCATCCGCCCTTGAACGCGCTGCCGCCCAGGTAAGCGCGGGCGACCTGTCCGCGCGGGCAGGGCTGCGAAGCGCCAGCGACATAGGCGCTGCAGGGCAGGCCTTCGATGAGATGGCATCCACCCTGGCCGAACTGGAGCAGTCAAGAATGCATATGCTCCAGGTTGCATCGCATGAATTGCGCAACCCGCTGGCGGCAGTGAAAGGGGCCGCTTCGCTGCTGAAGATCCGATTGCCAGAGGGCAAGGACTCCCGCGAGTTGATGCCCTTAGTCGATGTGATACTTCGCCAGTCCGATGACCTTGCCGAAAAACTGACACGGATCTCCGATGCGCTCATCATAGCCGGTCATCAGCGGGTAATGAACATGAAGCCGGTTGAGCTCCGAGCGCTGACGCGGAAGGCGCTTAAGCCGTTCCTGGATTCGCCGGACGGCAACCGCCTCGTAGTGCGCGGCGTTGGCGCCGATCTGCCCGACTTGATGACCATCGGAGATCACGACCAGCTGGAGATGGTAGCCGCCAGTCTCATCTCAAATGGGCTGAAGTACTCCATGGGCCGAGGAACGATAGACATCGTTGTCGAGTCCCGCGTGAACAATGCGCGACTCACCGTGTCCGACTGCGGCATAGGCGTGCCCACCGCCGAGTTGTCGGCGATTTTCGATGGCTTCGTCCGCGGAAGCAACCTGGAGGGATGCGACCCCGGCGGTCTTGGACTGGGTTTGTACGTATCCTCTATGATCGTAAAGCAACATGGAGGCATAATCTGGGCAGAGAGCGATGAAGGCGCAGGCACCCGGTTTCATGTGGAACTCCCGCTGGAGCCGGCTCTCACCGGACCTGGCAGCCAGGATAGGAGCGATCTGAATGGCCAGGATACTCGTTGTGGAGGACGATCCTGACATCGCGATGATACTCGGCGAGATACTGGAGATGGCTGGGCATGATGTCGCCCTGGCGGTTGACGGCGCCCATGCGCTGGAGTTGCTCGCGTTGGACCCCCTTCCCGATATGGTTCTCGCTGATCTTAAGATGCCCAGGATCGGCGGAAAGCGCCTCGTCGAAACCCTGCGGTCCAGCCCCCGCACCACAGCTTTGCCTGTTATACTAGTTACAGGCGCAGTTCCCAATACCGATGACTTCCCATCGGACGGATCCTACAGTTCTCTCATAATGAAGCCATTCGACTTATGGGACGTAGTAGACAGAGTTGACCGAGTCGCCGAAGGGCGGTGACACGTGAGGAGGTTGGTTCCATGAGCAGGAGGCTACGAGCGCTGACTCTGGCGGCGCTGACCGTGTTCATCATCTTAGGACTCGCGTCCGCGCCTGCCGTGCGCGCCGGCGATACCGCAAGATGGTGGACGCTGGAGACGGAACACTTCTACATCCACTTCCGAAGCGGCTTGGAGGATCTGGCCCGCGAGACGGCTGTGCGCGCAGAAGGCATCCGCGACATACTTGAGACGGAGTTTGGTCAGGCGCCAAGCAAAATCGATATCGTACTAGACGACCGCCACGATGCCACCAATGGCGTCACCGACCCGCTATTCGACCGCATAACGCTCTACATCCCCAACATACGCTGGTCCGATGTAGGAAACGTCCGCCATGAGTCATGGCTTTCAGCGTTGCTATTCCACGAACTCGTGCACGAGGTGGACCTAAATCAGGTAAGAGGCGTCCCGCGGCTGCTGCGCCAGGTGTTCGGCAAGATCGCCTTGCCCAACGCCGTAAGGCCCATGTCCTTCATTGAGGGAGTGGCCGTCTACGAGAAGTTCAAGCATTTGGGCGAGTCCCGGGCCAACGATTCCCGTACCCAGATGATGGCCCGGCAGATGGCCATGGACGACTGCCTGCCGCGGCTGGACCAGATCGAGCAATTCTACAAGCGCGATTCGTGGCCGCCCGCCGGCGACCTGGTCTATAACTACAGCTCATTGTTCATGAAATACATGGAGGAAGCCTACGGCAGCGAAGCCTTGGCCGAGATTTCAGCCGTCCATTCGCGCAGCGTCCCGCTTGTCGGCGGAGGTTTCGACCGCGCGGTCAGGAGGGCGCTGGGCGCATCCCTGACTGACCTCTACGATGAGTTCATCTATGCCCTCCGCGACGAGTCAACCGCCAAGATCGAGTCCATATGCGCTGAAGGCGTCACGCAGTCCAAGCGGCTGACTTCGCTGGGCGGACGAGTGGAATCGCCTTCGTGGGTTGCGTCCCCTGACGGACTCGGCCCGCGCCTGGGGTACGCGGCCCAGTCCAGCAAGCGCAGCGGAATCAGAGTATTCGACCCGGCGACCGGCGCCGATCAAGAGGTGTTCGCCCTGACGGCAGGCGCCGCCGGTTCATTCCCGGATTGGTCGCCGCGCGGCGGCTCAGTGGTCTACGTAAAGCCGGAGTTGAGATCCGGTCCATACTTGAGGTTGGACTTATACCGGCGCGACCTGTCCACAGGCGCCGAGACTCGCCTCACCCACGGCGAACGCGCATACTACGCAAGATACAGCCCCGATGGCAAGACCGTCTATTTCGCCTGCATCGAACAGCCGGACGGTGCCACAGCCCTGTGCGCTCTGGATTTGGCCACCGGCACTCGGCGCCGAGTTCGCTCCTTTGCAGACTGCAACGGGTCGATACACTCCTTCAGCGTCTCGCCTGACGGCAGCCGAATTGCTCTGGCTCTCTGGCGCGGCGGTCGGCAGGACATCTATCTGCTTTCCAGCGATGGCGCCCAGCTGCTCCAGCTCACCGCCGACACTGCGCAGGACTGCGACCCCACATGGACTCCCGATGGTCGCTACGTGCTGTTCAGCTCGGACCCTGACCGGGTCTATAATATCTACGCGGCGGACGCGGCCTCTGGAGAGGTTCGCAAGGTGACCAACGTGATATCGGGCGCGTTCTTCCCCGCCGTGTCTCCTGATGGTCGCACCCTGGCCTTCGTGGGCTACACAAGCGAAGGCTACGACCTATTCAGCACGATGCTCGACCTCGCATCCGCGCGTCCCGCTGTGCGCATCGACCCCGACCCCGCCCTCCCACCGCGCAACGACGATCAGGCTGCCGGTCCGGCCGAGCCTAGCGCCTCAACCTCATCGATTCCGCCGGCCGCGCCGTCCACTGGGGCCTCGACAACCGCGGCCTCCAGGCCGCATCCGTACAATCCGCTAAGGCACCTGCGCCCCACAATGTGGCTCCCCGATGTATCACTGGAAAGCGCGGGAATCGCTATCATGGGGTCAGAGCCTGTGGCCAACACCGTCTACACAGCCTCAGTCGGTTGGAACTTCAAGGCGTCATCGCCCACATACCGCCTGGCGCTGGAGCCCTCTACCGAATGGCGATTCCCGGTGGCCGCCGCCGTAGCCGGCGGTCGCGACTGGTCGACCCAAAATGTTACATTGGCGATTCCCATATGGGGCACATTGCCCCAACGGGGCGCTTTGTCGCTGGGATACGAACACACATCGCGGGCAGGCCAATCCCAACATTCGCTGGCAGCCAGCGGATCCGTAGGCACAGTTTGGGCTCGTGACCTATTGCGATCCAGGTTCACCATCCAGGCCGATGGCGTAGTCAATATCGGCCCAGGCATGCACTGGGGCGGAAGCGCCGGCGACCTCGAGCATGAAGGCGAGCCTGAGCCCACGCTTTCGATAACCGCCTCTAGCGCGACAAGGCTCCCGATCATGCCCGACAACCTGCTCAATCTGAGTGTGAGCGCAGGATGGTCAGGCTCCCCCGACCCGGCCCGCCGCCTCGAGGCAGGGGGCACTCAGGGGAAGTTCCACGTCAGAGGAGTAGACGATGGATACATGAGGGCATCGCACATACTTGCGGCGAGTGCCGAGTATTCCATCCAACTCGCCGCGATCGAGCAAAAGATCGGACGAAGCAGCGTCTTCATAGACGATCTACAGGCATCCGTGTTCGTTGACGCTGCAACTGCAGGCGATAGGTTCGCGCCGGACAATGCCGTAGTGTCTGCCGGCGCTGAGATGGGCGTGTCCATAGTACAGTTGCTCGGCAGCAGAAACCTGATATCGATAGGCCTGGCCGGCCCAGTGCTGCGCCGCGGGCGAGCTCCCGAGCCAGCGTCCAAATTCAAGATCTACTTGAAGCTGACCGGCGCGCCGCTATAGGGGCGAAGGGCCAAATGGCTACGCCACCCCCATGTAGCGCCGCATGATGGACACCAGCTTCTGAGCGTACTTGGGATCGGTGGCGTACCCTGAGCTCTGCAGCTCCCAGGCGAACGCCACCGGGTCATCGCGAACCGCCATGGCCGAAGCGTAGCGTGCGGCGCCTACGATGAGGGAGGCATAGTCAGAGAACGATTCAGCATAGTCGTTGTAGGCCCTAAACTGTGCCTCCTGCCATACCTTCCTTCCCCTTATATATTCCACTACGTCAACGGCTACGGAGCCCGCCGGCCCTTCGCCCTTGATATTGAACAGGTTCAGACTGTCCTGCCCAGTCCGTTTGTCCCGCACCGTCCTTCGCAGCCATCCCGTCTCCAAAGCGGCCTGAGCCAGCATTATCTCCACAGGTATGCCCGTCTCGTCGAACACGCGCTCAGCATGCGGCCTGAGCAACTCGACGAACTCTTCCGGCGTCATGAATTCCCTCACCTCCTGCGATACATGTACACCATATGCGGCAACGAACCTATGCGTTTCCCGTATTTTCATGAAATCCCTAAACCAATCTAGGTGGCCCGTTGATTGGACAAGTCCTCAATATGCGCAGGAAAATTCGTATCCGCGTCGAATGTAGATCGAACTCTTGCATCAGAACAAACGGGAGGTGTTCGTAAGTGAAGAGAAACTGTTCAGGGTTGCTGTTCATCGCCGTTACCCTGGTTCTCTCGCTGTCCCTCAGCCATTGCGTGATGGCTGCCGCAGAACCCATCAGGATCGGGCTTCAGGCCCCTATTACGGGACAATGGGCCTATGAAGGCGAGATGGCGCGCAACTGCGTACAGATCATCGTAGATGAGATAAACAAGGCCGGCGGCCTCTTGGGCAGGCCGGTGGAGCTTGTCCTCGGCGATGATCAGGGGTCACAGGTGCAGAGCGCCTTGGTGGCGCAGAGAATGATCAGCAACAAGGTGGTCGCGGTGGTGAGCACCTATGGCTCGTCCGTCAATGAGAAAGCATCGGCAGTCTACGAGCGCGCCGGATTGGTGAATATCGGATATGGATCCACCGCCGTGAGACTCACCCAGCAGGGCCTCAAGTACTTCTTCAGGACCTGCTTCCGCGACGATGCTCAGGGTACGTTCTTCGCGACCTTCGTCGTCGACAAGCTCAAGGCCAAACGCGTGGCTATCATCCACGATAACACAACGTTCGGCAAGGGCCTCGCCGAGGCCGCGCGCGAACCGCTTCTGGCGCAAAAGCGAGCTGAACTCGTGTTCTACGATGCCGTAACGCCGGGCGAGCGCGACTTTAGGGCGGTACTACTGAACATGAGCAAGCAGAATCCGGATGTGCTCTACTACACGGGCTATTACCCCGAGGCGGGTCTCATCATCAGCCAGATGCGAACGCTGGGCATCAACACCCAGTTCGTAGGCGGGAATGCGGCCGTCAACGACGAGTTCGTCAAGATCGCCGGGCTCAACATGGCTGCGGGCGCTTTGCAGACGCAGGAACCGTTGCCGATACACCTCGACTACCCACAGTCAAAGGCCTTCTTGGCTGAGTACGTCAAACGCCACAAGGAACCGCCGTCCAGCCCATGGCCTGTGTACGCCGCCGATGCGTTTAAGGTAATCGCAGCGGCCATACAGGGAAGCGGGTCCACGGATTCGAAGGTCCTCATGAACTACCTGCGCAACAACTTGAGGGACTATCCGGGCATCACCGGCCCGATATCGTTCGACTCCGTTGGCGACAGGGAAGGCGCGGTCTACCTCCTGTACGAGGTAACCGCAAACGGTGAGTTCGTCCCACTACAGTAGTCTTTAACTGAATGGGAGGTGTGCGCACGGGGGTCGCATCGAAGGCGGCGGCTGCAGCAGCAGTTGCTGCAGCAGCTGCTGCTTGCACAGGGCGGCTCCCGTACCGCGTCGAAATGGCAATCTTTCTTGAACAGCTGGTCAACGGGCTCACAGTGGGCGCGGTGTACTCCCTTGTGGCGCTGGGGTACACCATGGTCTACGGAGTCATGAGGCTGATCAACTTCGCACATGGCGATTTCTTTATGCTGGGCTCGTACGTGGGATACACGATGTTCGTATCGGTTCTGGCCAAGTCAGGCCTCCCACTCTGGGCAATGCTGTGCGCGGCCGTCCTGGTATCCGTAGCGGCCATCGCGTCTCTTGGTGTCTTCGTCGAGAGAACAGCCTACCGACCCCTGCGCAAGTCCAGCAGGCTGACTGCCGTTGTGTCGGCCATCGGAGTGTCGATATTCCTGCAGAACGCGGCGATGCTCATATGGGGCGCGCGCTACCAAGCGTATCCGCCGTGGTCGGTACCCGAGCTCAACTGGGTGCTCGGAGGGGTGCACATCAGCCTGATGCAGCTGTTGATCATGGGGACATCGCTCGTCTTGATGGTCTCGCTTTACATGTTCGTTCAGCGCACTACGGTAGGCGCAGCCATTCGGGCCACGGCGATAGACCATGACACCGCGCGATTGATGGGCATCGATGTGGACCAGATCATACGCATCATCTTCGCGATCGGGCCGGGCCTCGGCGCCATCGCCGGCGTGCTGCTGGGCCTGTACTACAGGCAAATCCACTTCACAGTGGGGTGGTCCTACGGCCTGAAGGCGTTCACCGCTGCCATCTTGGGCGGAATAGGCAACATCCCCGGGGCGATGGTGGGCGGCATGCTCCTCGGAATCCTGGAGATGTTGGGGGCGGGCTATATATCGGCAGCCTGGAAGGATGTCTTTGTCTTCCTCATCCTCATACTGCTGCTGATATTCCGTCCCACCGGCATCCTGGGTGAGCGAGTGGCCGAGAAGGTGTAAGAGGGAGGGAATGGACATGCGTTTGAGGTTTTCGAAGTCAGCGCCGTTCATCCGCGCCCACTCGGCCTGGTTCATCGGCGCCCTAGCAGCGCTGGCGCTGGCGCTGCCGCTACTGGTATCGGACTACTGGATAGACGTCTGCGTATTCTGGGGAATCAACGTGCTGCTTGGCCTGTCACTCAACATCATCGTAGGCGAGGTGGGGCTGTTCAACATGGGTCACATGGCCTTCTTCGCCATTGGAGCCTATACCACAGCCATATTGTCCGAAAGGTTCGGTATCAACCTGTGGTTGCTCATCCCAGCAAGCGGCCTTGCGGCAGCGGGAGCAGGCTACATCCTCACCCGCCCCATCATGCACTTGCGCGGCGACTACCTTCTGATGGTGACTATCGGACTAAATGAGATGATCCGTATCACGCTGATAAACAACCCCTTCGGACTGACGGGCGGGCCCAACGGTCTGCTCGTGTTGGACCAGTTTCGCATATTCGGCCACACCATCCAAAGCCCCGCTGACTTCTACTACCTGGTGTGGGCGTCGATCGCATTACTCCTGTTCTGCTTGGGCCGCCTGCAGCGTTCGCGGGTGGGGCGCGCCTGGAACTACGTCCGGGAAGACCCCATTGCCGCTGAGGCAACAGGCATCAACACCAGATGGGCCAAGGCTCTGGCCTTCACGCTCGGCGCGGGAATCGCCGGCGCGGCGGGGACGATATTCGCAGTGAAACTGATGGTCGTATCGCCCGATGCCTTCACATTCATGGAATCGGTCACTCTGTTCTGTATAGTCATCCTGGGCGGCATGGGCTCAATACCCGGAGTCATCCTGGCTTCCGGCGCAATGCTGATCCTGCCTGAGCTGTTGCGCAACTTCGCCCAGTACAGGATGCTCCTGTTCGGGCTGGCTTTGGTGGTCATGATGATCTTCCGCCCGCAGGGGCTCTGGCCCAGTCAGCGGTGGACGACCCGACTGAAGGAGGGTGAGAGCGAATGACGCAGGAGACTCCGCTGTTATCGCTAGCAGCAGTGTCGAAGAGTTTCGGCGGCCTACGGGCAGTCGATTCCTTTGACCTCAATATAACCGGAGGCAGCATAACCAGCCTGATCGGGCCGAACGGCGCCGGCAAGACCACTGTGTTCAACCTGGTGACCGGCATCTATCGCCCTGATTCCGGAGAGATGACCTTCGGGGATTCCTCGCTTATCGGAATGCTGCCGCACCAGGTGGCAGAAGCGGGCATAGCCCGCACTTTCCAGACCCTGAGGCTGTTTGAGAACCTCACCTGCTTTGAAAACGTCCTGGCCGGACAGCACTGCCGCTGCAAGGCAGGGTTGCTCGCGTGTGTTCTCAATACGCGAGCATGCCAGGCCGAAGAGGCTCGGGCGCATAGCCAGGCCGAACGTTGCCTGAGGCAGCTCGGCATCTGGCATCTCCGCGACGAGCTGGCGCGCAACCTGTCCTACGGCGACCGCCGGCGGCTCGAGATAGCCCGCGCCATCGCCTCCCGTCCCAAACTGCTCACACTGGACGAGCCCGCGGGCGGTCTCAACGAGCGCGAATCCAACGATCTGATGGAGATAATCCGCGAGATCCGCGATTCGGGGATCACAGTCTTCCTCATCGAGCACGACATGCGCGTGGTAATGGGCATCTCCGACCACGTGGCTGTAATGGAGTACGGGCGGAAGATAAGCGAAGGTACACCCGAGGAGGTCCAAAGCGATCCGGCCGTGATCGAAGCGTATCTAGGCACAGACGAAGAGGATGAAGACGAAGACGAAGACGAGGACAGGGACAAATACAGGCGAAACGATAGGACAGAGGCGGGGGAGGCAGTCCGATGATTCTGCTGGAACTAGAGGATGTAAAGATAGCGTATGGGAACGTCGAGGCGGTGCACGGGATCAGTCTGGCTGTAAAGCGGGGGCAGATCGCCACCATTTTAGGCGCCAACGGCGCAGGCAAGACAACAACCCTGCGGGCAATATCAGGCCTCATAAGGCCGAAGTCCGGCTGTATCCGGCTGGCCGATGCCGACATATCGCAAACGCCGGCGCATGAGATTGTAAGCCGAGGCATCGCCCATGTTCCCGAAGGCCGGCGCGTGTTCTCCACACTCACAGTCGAGGAGAACCTGAAACTCGGCGCCTATAAGCACAGAGGACACCCCGATAAAGTCAGCTCCAATATGGCCCGGGTGTATCAGCTCTTTCCAAGGCTGAAGGAACGCCGCCTGCAACTGGCCGGAACGCTGTCGGGCGGAGAACAGCAGATGCTGGCCATCGGGCGCGGACTTATGCCCGACCCCGATGTTCTGCTCCTGGACGAGCCATCGCTGGGGCTTGCACCCAAGCTGGTGCAGGAGATATTCCGAGTAGTGCGGGAGATCAACCAGCAGGGCGTGACCATTCTCCTCGTGGAGCAAAACGCCCGGCTGGCCCTGCGGATCTCGAATTACGCCTATGTGCTGGAGACGGGGCGAATAGTCTTGTCCGGGCCCGCGGACGAGTTGCGCCGCGACCCCAGGGTCAAGAAAGCCTATCTCGGAGAGAAGTAGGTTGGTGTTTTCGGACCGTGGCCTGGCCCGCGAATGTTAAGTACCATCGCTGGACTGCAGTGTAATTGGGACGGCCGGGATTTGGGAACGCGATTCGGGTATTTGATGGCCGAGTTGCCGGAACACGATTCCGGCATCTGTGACTACAGGATCATTGTAGGAATGTCCTCGGCCCTGGGAGAAGCAAGTACAACATGAAAAGCCGTCCGCGCTCCGATAGCAAGCGGCATATGCAGACGGCTATTATGTATCACAGCATCATGAGCGCTCACAGGAGCGCCTCCAGGCTGTTCTGTCCCGCCATCTAGGCTACTTCGCGAACGCCTACTCCGAGATCGCAGCGACCGGGCCTGTCGGATCGATCAAGCCCTTGCAGGCCGACCACGGGACCAAGACCGTCCAGGTTCCTTCCGCGTAGCAGCCCATCTCGTAGGGCCCGAAGATGAGATCGATGCCCGCAGGGCTCACAGTGAACCTGTTCATACTCTCCACGGACACGTCCCGGACCTCACCGCTCACAACCGAACTGGCGCCGCGCGCCCTGAGGTCACGGATTACGTAGTCTGAGATCGTCTTTCTCCATTCCGTGCCTTTTTTGAACATCTGGTCGATGGTGAACTCGGTCGCCCCATTCTTGCCGACTACCCAGTTCATGGTCGTATAGTAAGTCATCCCGTGCGCCCCGCCGGTGTACCGGTAGGCCTCATTTACCATGCTAATCAAGGAGGAAGAGTAATGCCGAACCGTGACATCGCTGAAGTGCTCCCACAACCACCACGGCGCCTCCGGATCAAACTCCATGTCGCTGAGCAAGTCTTCGGGGTCTTCGCAGATGGTCGCGGCCGCGGCCCAGACCTCATCAGCCACGGCAGCCTGTACATCCTGGAGCCCTCGGTGCTTAGCAACGCCGGTGAACACCGGCTGAGACAGACGGATTCTGATAAAGCCAAGTCTGGTCTGCTCGGTAATCACCATCTCGGCAACTCTGGCGAGTTCAAACGGGCACGATTTGGACCCATCGGCGCTTGTCCATTTGCCGCTCCAAGTGAGCATCAATGGCGCAAAGGAGCCGGACCAGGATCCCGTTGCCACGCCGTCTTCGGTCCGCTCGGTCAGTTGCATCTGGCCGTTGGCGAATGTACCGTCCAGGTCGAGCCGCGCCCCCACCTTCTCGTACCAATAGCGCCCCAATACCTTCTCGCCCTCGATCTCCAGCTCCACTTGAACCGGCCACTCGCCGTCGATCTTTCCTGCGAAATGATACCGAACCGGCCCAAAGGCAACCACATTTGCAGCTGGAATCAACGCAAGCATCAGGCCCGCCACAAGCGCCGCCAACAGCGCCGTCTTGCGCGACAGCTTGACAAACACCAAAATCGCCCCCCATCATTTACACGTTCAGGACTCATGGGTCAAGCATACCACATTCACCCCGACCACAGCCATCATATTCCGAGATTAAAGCCGTCTGCGATCCACGCTTATTGTGGCGACATAGCCGTAACGCCGAGGCTCTCATAGAGCGTCCGCGGATGTGCCGCGAGATGTGCTATGATTGGTGTAAATGCGGCGCACTGAGACTGATACGGGGTGATTGGGAATGGATCGTGGCGCGAGTTCAGGCATAGGCTGCGGCATGGACTGTATGAAAGTTGCCGATGCGCTAGGCGCCTGGATCAAGGAACGTGTTGAGGCGGCACGCTGCAGCGGCATCGTGTTTGGGCTTTCGGGAGGACTGGACTCGGCCGTAGTGGCGGCCATCGGAATGCGCGCTATACCCCATGGGTGTCTGGGCGTGGTGATGCCGTGCCACTCCGACCCCGAGGACGTAGAGGATGCGCTTGCTTGCGCTCGCGCTTTCAATCTTCCCGCCGTTGTGTGCGACCTCAGCCCCCTTTTCGACCGGCATCTGGCGCTCGTTTCCGACTGCCTGTCCGCCGCGCCCGTCTGCCCCGAAGCGGCGTTCGCTGCGCCCGCCCTCGCTGCAATAGCCGATTTTGCCGCGCGCATCGCCGCGTCCGACCCCGCCCGCGCCCGCATGACCCGGGCAAACCTCAAGCCTCGGCTGCGGATGACGGTTCTCTACTACTACGCCAACCTTCTCGGCTACCTGGTCGCGGGTACAACCAACCGGAGCGAGCTCACTGTGGGTTACTTCACCAAATACGGCGATGGCGGATCCGACATCCTCCCCCTTGCCGGCCTGGTCAAGTGGCAAGTGCGCGAACTCGCCTCATACCTGGGCGTACCCCGGCATATCATCGAAAAGCCCCCCACGGCAGGCCTCTGGAGCGGCCAGACCGACGAGGGCGAGATGGGGATCTCCTATGCTGAGCTAGACCACTACATACTCACCGGCGAAGCGGACGATGCCGTGCGGCAGCGAATCGATTCCCTAAACCGCGCAGCTCAGCACAAACTGACCAGGCCGCCGGCGCCAGACATTGCCCTGGACTGAGCGATTCGTCGGCATCAGTTGTGAACTGCCTATGAGCGATACAGCAGAGTCTCCCTGGTGAACATCTTCATGGCCACCGGCAGCACTATAACCACTGCAATCACGCTCCCGGCCGCCGATAGTGCGATCGCGTCCCACTGCAACCCGCCAGCCTGCGCCATCCTGCCTAGGGCCGCGAACGGGCCGTAGACTGGTATCAGGCATGACCACAGTGCTTTCGCCTGAGAGAAAGCGGCCACAAATCCCGGAATCATCACCGCGAACATGAGCGGCGTAGCTCCCGACTGCGCATCGCGGAATGTGCGTGCCCTCACGCTGATCATCATCTGGGCAATGCTCACAACCAGGGCCAGCGGAATGCCTGTCAGGAGCGATGCCGTGAGCACGAACGCCGGTAACGCCGCGGTCTCGGCCGCGCTGGGAGTCATGACATTGCTAACTGCCCAGAACGCGGTGAGCGTGAGGATCAGCGGAATCACGGATATGGTCAAGACCGCGCCCAACTTGCCCAGGAAGACTGCCATGTCGGATGCAGGCGTCACGAGCAGCGACTCCAACGTCCCGCGCTCCTTCTCCCCGGCTGTCACATCGATGGCCACAAACAAGCCGCCCTGCGCCACAGTGACTGCCACGAGTATCGTCAGGTAGAAAGACGCAAAGAAGGCGCCGCGCTGCTCGGGAGTGGCCAGATCCTCTGCGTCGAGCGCCACGGGGACTAGGACGGACGGGTCCACCTGCCGCTTCGCCATCCTCTCGGCTACTATCATCTGGTTGTAGGTGTTAACAGCCAGCTGCAGGCGGGTGTCGGAGAACCCTCCCCCGAATATGCCGCCGGCTGTGCTGTTGGTGAGAAGTCGCGCCATCGCCGGGCGCTCCTCCGCAACATCTCCCACAAACCCCGACTCAAATACCAGTCCCGACTCCTTCTTCGCATCACGAATGACGGCCTCGAGATCGCCTTCATATTCCTCCAACGTGATGCCGTATCTGCCCATCACATTCAGTAATCTGGCATCAGCGTACTGGACTCCCTGCGCCGGTATGGTGAGCGGTTTCTCCCTCCTCGCAGTCATCGCCTTCTCCAACATCGGCGTGAAGCTGGCGTAGAAGATCCCGATGATCAGTGGAATCACGATGGCCTGAGTCATGCCCTTCCGGTCGCGCACCGTGTCCATAAGCTCTTTGCGCCATATGTTCATCACATCTCTTAGCATCGCAGCTTTCACCTCCCGCTCACCGTGTGCGTCCGCCGGCATCGCCGCC
>CAYYHF010000008.1:16014-18174 GCA_964471415.1 uncultured Clostridia bacterium
GCATCGCCGCCCACGCCGGCGCCGGCGTAGTCGCTCACAAGAAGTCCCTGCGCGCCGCCTGCCAAAGCCACAAACGCGTCTTCCAGGCTGTCGCGCCCGGTTGTCTCCATGAGCTCGGTCGGGCTCCCCACCGCCGCGATGCGACCGCGGGTGATTATCGCAACCCTGTCGCACAGCTTGGCCGCCTCGTCCATATAGTGTGTGGTGAACAGCACACAATGGCCCTCATCGCGCAGCATTCGGATGACATCGCGCGTCTCGCGCACGGCCATCACGTCCAAGCCGCTGGTGGGCTCGTCCATTATCACGTTTCTCGGGTTATGCACCAGCGCGCGGCCGAGGATCACCTTCTGCCTCTGCCCCCGGCTAAAGCCTTGCGTCCTGCGGTCGGCGAACTCGCCCATGCCCAGCATGTCGATGACAGCCTGCACTCGCTCGCTCAGGTCTGCGCCAGCGAGGCCGTAAAAGCCGCCGAAATACGTGAAATGCTCGCGCGGAGTGAGTCGCGGATAAGTCCCGCTGGAGTCGGTCTGCACACCGAGCGCCCGTCGAACCGCTCGGGGATTCTGCCCCACATCGTGGCCGTCCACAATCACGCTGCCCCTCATTGGACTGATCAACCCGCATATCATCCTGAGAGTCGTGGTCTTGCCTGCCCCATTCGGGCCCAATAGCCCCGTTATGTGCCCGTCAGGGCAGTGGAAACTCACCCCGTCCACAGCCCTAACCTCGCCATAGTGCTTCACAAGATCGCGAACCTCAATCAAATGGTCCCACCGCCCTTGCCGATCTGCGCCCGGTTCCGGCCACCGGCCCTCTTCGCATCACCGTATTCGTCTCTCAGCGCGGAATTCCTGCCCGCTCCCAACGGCGTCAGATCTGCGCCCGTGCGATCGCGATCTTGTCCGCTCCGGCCTGCCCGCACACGGGACGGCGCTCGAATCCGGCTGGCCATTTCGATCCCATCCTCCCTGAACCGCTCGCACGGAACTTCCGTGCGCACCTTCCCGTTGACAGGATATGAAGAAGGAGGACATGCGGACATTGTATTGAATAACTCGTGCATACGGGCGAACGCGGTCGACCCGTCCGGTGCCTCGCCAGGCCGCGCCGCGGATGCCAAGCGCTCTGACGCGCGCCGAGTCGCAACGCCCAAACACCTAGCCAGACGGAGTTGTCGCCTTTGACCAATAGGAACACGCTTTTCGCCCTGATGTTGGCTGTGATGTGCATGGGAGCGCTTGTCCTGGCAGGTTTGGCTCTGTCATCACAGGCCGCCCCGAATTACCCCGGCATAAGCGCGCTCTCCGCACGCCGCGCAGGCACCGTTGTCTTCGCGATCTGGGTGAGCACAGCGCTTCTGTTCGTCGCGGCTGTGATAGCATTCGCCATTGCAGATCGCCGCACAAGCACAGGCGTTTCCATTCTGCGCCTGCCCAAGACGCGCACTCTCTTGGCCTGGCTTCTGCTCGCGGTCACGCTCCTTACGACACTGGCTCTCATCGACAATAAGCCGGCGCCCCAGGGGCAACAGGATGAGGAAAAAGCAGAGATATTCTTCCCGCCCACCGACCTGAGCAGACCCGCCCAGCAGGCGCCGAAGCAGCAGCCGCCCAGCCTGGGCGGCAAACCCGCCGCGAGACCTGCGGCCGGCGCATCCTGGCCTTGGGCGGCATATGTCGTGGCGTTCACAGCCATGACCCTGGCGGGAATCGTGGTCGTGCTCACGCTGGGCCAAAGGCGCAAACCATCGGCAGTGGCGCCTGAGGCGCCGAGCGAAGCCGCGCACGATGACGCGTCCGTTGCAGTCTGGCCCGACGAAGAGGCCTTCCGCGCAATCGAGCAGGAGCCTGACCCTCGCACTGCGGTGATCATGTGCTACCGTCTGTTCCAATCGCTGATGGAGCAGGCAGAAGTGCCGATCAGGACGCACCACACACCGCATGAATGCGCTCGAATTGCCATGCAATGCCTGAAGCTGCCTCGCCGTGAGCTCTTCCGATTGGTGAATACCTACAGCAGGGCGCGCTTCAGCGAGCATCGCATCGCAGAATCGCACAAGGCAGCGTCCCTGGCCGATGCGCGCCTCATCGCATGGGCCGTCCGCGATCATGCGGCCCAAGCGGCGCAATACGGCGAGCCGGGCGGGCCGACCGAGCC
>CAYYHF010000008.1:18274-26537 GCA_964471415.1 uncultured Clostridia bacterium
GCGATCATGCGGCCCAAGCGGCGCAATACGGCGAGCCGGGCGGGCCGACCGAGCCGACCGGTCCCAAGGAGGTGCTAGACACTGTCTCTTCTGGGTCCGCATGAACACGACCAGTTCGTAGACTTCGTTCACTTGTTGCTGGCCATGTCAGTCCTTATCATACTGTTTTTGGACATATACCGACTCAATCGCGTCTGGGCCAAGTCCTACACCATACGTCTGGCCGGCTTGAGCCTGATCTTGGCAGGATGCGTCAGAGCCTGGCGGATCGCTCGGCGTGCTGTGGAAAGGCCTGCATCGTGGAGTACGAGCCCCAGGCGCGATGTCTGGGAGTGGTTCGATTCCTTGCTGCCCTGGCAGCGCAAGCCTCAAGCGCAGCTCAAGGTGTGCCCGGAATACGATGCCCTCTATAGCCAGCTCCAAATGTCCATGAGACGCGGCCGCTACTTCCCCCGCTTCCTGGCAGAGCAGGGTGCGCCGCAGGAGGTGGTGGAATATGCCAAGAAGGCCGCCCGGCAACGAGGCGCCAAAGCCAAGGACAGCCTCACACCCGAGCAAGTATCGTCGATACTCGATGCTCTTGAGGCATCTGATACTGTCCGCGTTTCCAACGCTTGCGATACCAGAAGGGGGCCACTGTCATGACCATGCACACACCCAAACCCGCTGATCAGCCCGGGCCTGCCATCGAGTGGGCCTGCGAAAAATGCCGGGAGGTCGTCTCCGCTGTGGCAGAGGTGGTAGTGGGAAAAGACGAGCAGCTGGAGCTGGTCTTGACGGCCCTCATATCCGGCGGGCACCTTCTGCTCGAAGACGTGCCGGGGGTGGCGAAAACCTTGGCTGCTCAGGCCTTCGCTCAAGCCATTGGGCTAGACTTTTGCCGGATCCAGTTCGTCCCGGACCTTCTGCCCGGCGACATCATGGGCAGCTTCATCTACGACTCGCGCGCTGAGTCATTCAAGTTCATGAAGGGGCCGATCTTCGCCAACCTCATACTGGCGGACGAGATCAACCGCGGCACGCCCAAGACCCAGTCCGCCCTGCTCGAGGCCATGCAGGAGCAACAGGTCACCGTGGAGGGCCGAAGCTTCGCCCTCGACAGCCCATTTATGGTGATAGCCACGCAGAACCCGCTGGAATTCGAGGGTACCTACCCGCTCCCCGAAGCGCAGATCGACAGGTTCATCTCCCGTCTTCGCATGGGATACCCGGACCCCGCGGCCGAACGCGAGATACTGGCGCGCAGGCAGGCCCGGCAGACGGACGCGGCAGCGGTCTCGCCCGTAATAGGCAAGCATGACTTCCTCAAGATACAGCAGGCCATTGAGATGGTTCACGTCAGCCCGGACATCCAGGACTACATCGTGCAGATAGTGGTCCAAACGCGCGAGGACCGCCGGGCGCAGTTGGGCGCATCGCCCCGCGGCAGTCTGGCCCTTTTCAAGCTGTCGCGGTCGCGTGCATTGATGCAAGGGCGCGATTTCGTGACGCCGGACGATGTGAAGGCCGTGGCCGTGCCGGGCTTGGCTCACCGGATACTCCTTCGGCCCGAACTCTGGGCCGAGCGCATATCCGGAGAGACCATTGTGCTACACGCACTGGAAGAGGTGCCGGTGCCCAAGGCGCAGTGGAGGTGACCCCGCTTGCGCACACATCTGGCCGGCAAGACCTACGTATATATTGCGGTCTTCGGCACGCTCGCGGTCGCCGCCATGCTGACCAGCAGAATCGAGCTGTTCATGCTGGCGATGCCGATCGTCTTGATCCTGCTTGCGCTGGCGTTTGAAGCAAGCGCGCCTGGGCCAAGCTATTCAATACACACCGAGCTCGAGCGTGATCGGTGCTTTGAGGGCGATACCGCGACAGCAAGTGTGATTATCTCGGCCGGGTCCAACATCCCCCTGCTCGACCTGCACGTCATGCTGTGCGATGCGGGCAACCACGTGCTCGCCTCGCGCCACTTCGCCATCAGGCTCAAAGCCGGCGAAACCCGCACGTTCCGCTTTACGCTGCCCATGCCCACCCGCGGCGTCTTCTATGTGGGCGATGTTGTCGCGCGCGCCTACACCCACTCGGGGTTGAAGTCCTACGGCGATAAGGTATGCACTGGAGCGAAGTGCATAGTCTACCCAAAACCAGATGCCGTCAAGATAGACTGGAGCGTGTCGGCGCGGTCGCGCCAGCATGTAGGCGAATCCGCGTCCCGGATGTCAGGAGACGGGTTGGAGGTGTCGGATGTGCGGCTCCATACGCCCGGCGACCCCATCCGCCGCGTCAACTGGCGCGCCACCTTAAGGCATGGTGATCTCTACATCAACGACAGTATTCGGGACCGCAACATCGATGTAGTGATAGTCATAGACGGTTTGGCGGATGTAGGCGATCCCCCATTCTCCTATCTGGACGCTGCGTGTCGGGCGGCCGCCGGCGTTGCGCTGGCCTTCCTCCGCAACCGCGATAGAGTCGGAGTAATCAGGTACGCAGGCGCGGTTGACTGGGCTGTGCCGCGTCCCGGGCGCAACCAGCTTTACGCGATCCTGGACCGCTTAGCGCGCGTGCGCACCATCCAGAGTTTCGTGGCGCCCAACATGCAGCTTATCCCGAGAGCCGTGCTTCCCCCGGGTTCGCTGGTGCTTGTCATAACCCCGCTCCTAGACGATAGGTCCATCCACATGCTTCGCGGGCTGGCCGCCCGCGGATGCCGGCCGATGGTGCTCTACATATCTCCAATGGGACTAGTTGAACCGACAAGGTCTGCCGGCACAGCCCGCGCTCCTCGATCCACGTTCGTGACCGGGCCCGTGAGCCCGCTTGCCTCTGCGCGGCTGGATCCGGAAACGGATGCTCTGACCGAGCGGTGGTGGCGCCTGAAACATCGGAGCAAGGTCGCGCAGCTCAGGTCGATGGGAATCGCGACGGCCGAGTGGGATGGGGTCAGCTCCCTGGACGCATGTCTCAGCCGGCATTTCCGCGCCCCGGGCTCAGGCGGAGCCAGAGGCGACCGGCAGAACTGGGCAAGGGGGGAATGGCTGTGAGAGGCAAATGGTGGACGATTGCAATGCCGACCGCGGTATGCGCCCTGACCGTGGGCTATGCCGCAATGAAGGCGCCCGCACAGTGGGTGATCGCGGTCGCGATGGCATCAACGCTTCTGTGCGCTGCAGGCGCAGCGCGCGGCAGTTTCAGAATCGTTGGATGGAGTATAGTCGTTGCCTTTGCCGTGTGCGTTGCCAGCCTTGTCGAGCATAGACTTGTCAACTGGGGAGAACCCACACTCATGTGCCTCGGCCTCCTGGCCATGACCGAAATCGGGCACATTGCATGCGTAATCCGAACCCCCGAGGTGAACCCTTCGTCGATTGTGCTGGTCAGTGTCGACCCTGATACTGCCGCCGAAGCAGATGCCGAAGCAGACGCCGGCGACACAGACGCGACACTCACAGCGCTGCTCCCCTCTGTCGCCCTCCGCCTACTAGCCTCGGGCGCCGTGTCGCTCGGGCTCACACACCTCTATCTGGCTGCCGCGGCCTCCGGCGGTTTGCGCAACTCTGATGCGTTTTTCATGATGCTACTGGGCGCCGCTGTAGTGGGCATGTGCATTTACTGGCTCACGCGTGTTTCCACACAGGATTCTGACTCGTTATGACGAATATGGAATTGGTGGTAACCGAGACATGGTAGTTCATGTCACTCAGACGGATCGGAGGTCTCGCGTGTGAGTACTTGCGAAGGCGGCAGTCTGCTGGCCTCGCTAGCTAGGACACCGGCGCTCGAAGTGTTCCTCCTGAGCCCTGATCTAGTGATCCTGTCGGCAAACGAGGCGGCGGCTGAGGCGATGGAGATGCTCGCAAGCAGCATGATGGGCCGCCGGATCCATGATATACTCCCGGGGCTATGTCAGCGCATCGAGTCGGTTTTCGCAAGACTCGAGCGCACCAGCAGTGTGTTCGTAGATGAGAGCGCGCCCGAGATACGGCATGGCCGAATTGTGCTGTATGACACCTACATAACGTTCGTGCGCGACATGTTTGAAGACAGCCTGATCGGATGGGTGTTGATACGGTCTGCGGCGTCACAACCCAACGACATGAAACGAATTGTGGAGCAACTCCCGGTGGCGCTGGCGCTACTGGATATGCCCGATTGTCGCGTCGAAGTGGCCAACTCGCACTTCACATCGTTTGCAGGCGAATTTGAGTCGCTGACAGACGCTGCGCCCGGCCACCCCGGAGAATCGATAGCCGCCATGGCGAATACCGCAGCACGGAGCGGGCAGTACATAAGGTCCAGCATATCGTGGTCGCACAGCACGCACGGCGGTCGCAGGACCAATTGGATTGTCTACTGCAGTCCGCTTGAGTATTCCGACCATCGCAGCAACTCCGTGCTCGTAATCGCCCAACAGACGAGGGAACGCGCTTCAATGCTCCGAAAACTTGGCATCCTGCACAGGATGAGCTCCGATTTGACTGAGCGCGTCGATGTCTCGGCCTTCCTGCACACCGCCGTGTCCGAGTGCGCTTCCTTGCTCTGCGCAGCCTACTGCGCAATCGTCCAGCACGATCCGGACGACCCGGATAGAAGGCATCTACTTAGGCTAGCCCAGTCAAGCCCGATCGGGCTGGTCATGGATTCGACTTTGCTGGATACGTGTCCCCATCTGGCAAGCGCGATGATGTCGAAGGACGTCTCCCGTATCGACTTCCGGCACGCTGAAGCAACGCGTCCGCCGCGGTGCGCGCAGGCGCAGATCAAGGCGTGCATTACCCTGCCTGTTGCGGCCTACGGCAGGTACCACGGGCAGATGGTAGTGGCTTTCGCCGATGGATACGCGCGCCTCGAACCCGACGACCTCTATCTTGCGGAGCAAGTGGCAGTCTACTGCGCCCTGGCGCTGGAGCACGGGCAGACCACAAGCGAACATGCGCGCTTGGCTGCGGCCCGGCGCGAGGCACTGCGTGAAGCGGAGCAGAAGAGCGCCCTCCTTGCCGCGCTCCTCGACAGCCTAGAAGATGGCTTGATCATCGTAAGCGCCGATGAGCGCGTGACGCTGATCAATGAAAGCGGCGCCGCGTACATTGGATTAAGTCGTAACGAAATCCACACCCTTGAACAGATTCACGCCCAAAGCAAAATCATGCGGATGGACGGAACGCCGATTTCCGAGAGCGAGCGGCCTACGCGCAGATTGCTCCATGGCTCACATGAGATCAAAGGCGACTATATCATGGTGTCCCAAGACGGCAAGTCCCGCGTCCTCAATTTCGGCGGCGGCGTTGTAAGAGACCGCAACGGCGACATCGCATCGGCGATTGTGATTGCACGCGACCGTACCGAACTGGTTCAGGCCGAAAGAATCAGCCGAGACTACGTGAGATTCGTGTCGCACGACCTCAGATCACCCCTCACCCTCATCTCGGCCAGAGCCCAGATGTTGGAGAAATCCGCTGAAAACGCCGACTCAATACGCAGAAACGCACAGTCCATACTGCGAGCTGCTAGGCAGATGAACACAATGATATCCGACCTCACAGATTCCGTCCGTCTGGAGTCAGGCCGCGCGCTTCCCGTGCGTCTTCGCTCCTTTGACCTGCTCGCCCTGTTGAGTGAGCTCATCCAGCGGTGGAGGGGGACGCCGGATGGAAGCCGTATCGATGCCCGCTTGCCCGATTCGATGCCGCATGCCTACTCCGACCCCGATGGTGTAGAGCGTATAGTGTCCAATCTGATATCCAACGCGCTGAAGTACTCCCCCGACAACCAGCGAGTCACGATCTCAGCCGCCTTAGAAGAGGGCGAAGTGACCATGTCCGTTGCAGACCACGGCCCCGGGATCAGCCCGGCAGATCTCGGGCATATCTTCGAGCGTTACTTCCGCTCAGAGGACGCTCGCAAGCACTACGATGGCCTAGGCCTCGGCCTTCACATATCCAAAGCCCTCGCAGAAGCGCAGGGCGGGCGCATCTGGGTCGAGAGCCAACCCGGCCAGGGCAGCGTTTTCTACTTCACCATCCCTCTGTCGCCGCCGAGCCCACACAGCTGACAACGCATCCCCGATTCCACCAGGGCCAAAGCACGACAGCAACTGAGTTCGATTGCTTAAGGAGAGATCTTGATGAGAAGTATGATCCAAGCGACACTCGCAGCCCTGCTAGTCCTGACCTTGCTGGCAGTTCCCGCATTCGCCGCCGAAGATGCCGTGGTGAAAGCAGTCGATGACTTCGTGAGCAATCTTCCGTCTGATTGGTTCCAGATGAAACCCGAAGTCCTCTTCCGCAAACTTGAGCTGGACGAGGAGATCTTTGTGCTTGACGTACGTCGCCCCGCGGAGTTCGCAGCGGGCCATATCGAAGGCGCACTCAACATCCCCGTGCACGAGCTAGCCAAGCGAATCGAGGAATTGCCGGGCGATGTCGATACCGTAATCGTGGTCTACTGCCAGGGCGGAACGCGCTCCATGTTCGCGACCTCAGCACTGTTGGTTTTGGGCTACAGAACCGTCTACAACATGGTCGGCGGTTTCGCCGCCTGGCTGAATGCGGGTTACCCCATGGCCAGATGAGAACGCCGCCTGGCCACGGGCCAGCGTTGCCCGGCATTGCACGGCCGCGCCTGCCATTGCTCGCTCTTGTGCGCCAGTGCGCGCCGCAACACGCCCGTGGCCAGCCTCACCTCTTGCGATCCACCGCCATCGAGATTGCTTGCCCTGCCCATTGAATGGCCTGCACCAACACGACAAGAACTACCACCGTGGCAATCATCACATCTGTGCGGAACCGCTGATAGCCGTATCTTATGGCCAGGTCGCCCAGCCCACCGCCGCCTATGGCCCCGGCCATAGCCGAGAAACTGACCAGGCTCACAATGGTGAGCGTGAACCCGAGCACCAGCGAGGGCAAGGCCTCGGGAAACATCACCCTGAAAACCACCTCAAGCGGAGCGGCCCCCATTACCAACGCAGCCTCCACCACCCCGCGATCCACCCCGCGCATCGAGCTTTCCACCACGCGGGCGGCAAATGGAATTGCCCCGATGGATAACGGCACAATAGCCGCCTTCGTCCCTATGCTGGTCCCGACCAGAAGACGCGTCAACGGAATGATCGCCACCATGAGCACCAGAAACGGCAACGACCTGCCTATATTCACTATGGCCGACAGCACCTGCTCGATTCGAAGAACCCGGTTGATCGGCCAGTCTCGCCCCAGCGCCGGGTCTGAGAAGAACACCAGCGCAGCCCCTACCGCAGTTCCTAGCACGATAGAGATGGCGCCCGATACAGCCACCATCCACACAGTCTCCAAAAGCGCAGTCCATAGAAGTCGAAACAACATACCGATCAGCTCCATGCGAGTGTAGTAACCATTGCTTTGAGAATGCTCGACCTCGGGGTGCGCAGCACTTCCTGCGCAGGGCCGGTTTCAACTATCCGGCCTTCGTCGATGACGATGATCGAATCGCAAGCTTGCTGCGTGATACTGAGTTGGTGCGTCACAATCAGCACCGTCACCTGAAACTCCGCGTTCACCTGCCGGATCAGCTCCAGGATGGAATGAGTCGTTATCGGATCCAGCGCCGAGGTAGGCTCGTCACACAACAGCACAGCCGGATTGGTCGCTAACGCGCGTGCAATTCCTACACGCTGCTGCTGGCCGCCGGACAGCTTGGCAGGGTATGCGTCTCGCTTGTCGGCTAGGCCCACCACGTCGAGGAGTTCCTCCGCTCGCCGCCTGGCCTCATCGGGGGGCGTCTTCGCGATCTCCAGCGGAAACATGACATTCCCCAAGGCAGTACGGTGCGACAGCAAGTTGAAGTGTTGGAACACCACCCCCAGCCGGCGCTGAGCCTGCCTCAGCTGTGCGCCGCGCAGTTTGGTGATGTCTACATCGCCTATGTAGATCGCACCGCCGTCCACGCGCTCTAGCCCCGTCATGCACCGGATCAGCGTGCTCTTGCCTGCGCCCGACAGCCCCACAATCCCGCATATGTCGCCCTGCTCAACAGCAAATGAAACCCCGTTCAGTGCAGGCGTGGACTGCCCGGGATACCTCTTCGTTACGTCTTGAAGACTGATCATGTCCAAAAACACCTCCAAAAAGCCGGCGAGACCCCGCGAGACCCCGCGATGAACCTACATAGCAGCTCAGGACGTGGGGATAGAAGAAGGCCCCCCCGCTCCTGGCTTAACGCCAGGGACGAGAGGACCGCAATCCTTCGTGGTACCACCCTGGTTCACGCACCCCTCGCGGGGAAGCGCCTCGAC
>CAYYHF010000009.1:0-26015 GCA_964471415.1 uncultured Clostridia bacterium
GGGCCTGACGGAGATGTTAGCCTCGCACCTCATGGAGCCTTCCTCCAGCTTGCAGTCGGATACGCCGATAGCCACCAGAAGGGATCGAAGCTTGGTCAAATACGCCCGAGCCTCATCGGCCGAGCGCATATCGGCGTCCGACACGATCTCGATCAGTCCGATCCCGGAGCGGTTGAAGTCGAGAAGCGACTGGTTGGCCGAGATTATGTCGTCCCCGGCATGCACTAGCTTAGCGGTCTCCTCCTCAAGATGCACGCGTCTGACCCGTATCCTCTTAGGCTGCCCGTCTACCTCTATGTCAATGTAGCCATCGTGCGCGATGGGAACATCGTACTGTGAGATCTGATATCCCTTGGCAAGGTCGGGGTAGAAGTAGTTCTTCCTGTCGAACTTGGTCCACCCTGCGATGCTGCAACCCAACGCCAGCCCCGCCCGGATCGTGTACTCCAGCGCGCGCCTGTTCAGCGCCGGCAGGGCGCCGGGCATGCCGAGGCAGACCGGACACGTCTGCGAGTTGGGCCTTGCCCCAAAATCCGTTCTGCACCCGCAGAACACCTTGGACTCAGTCGCCAGCTCCGCATGGACCTCGATACCAACAACAACTTCGAAATCGTCTCGTTCCGTCACTTCGCGCACCCCCCAACCTTCGGCATGGCCCGGCCGATTCCCGACAACACTTCAACTGCTCGCCCAACCTGGATGAGCGTGCCCTCATCGAACATCCTGCCCATGATCTGCAGCCCCACCGGCATTCCGTCCGCGAACCCGCACGGAACCGACATTGCCGGCACTCCTGCCAGGTTTGCCAAAGTAGTGTAGATATCTTGCAGGTACATAGCGAGCGGATCGTCCGGCTCTTCGTCGAACTTGAACGCCACAGCCGGAGCGGTGGGCGATGCCAGGCAGTCGCATTCAGTCAGCGCCCGGTGCACATCCTCCGCCAGAAGTCGCCGCGATCTCAGCGCGCGCCCATAGAATGCATCGATGTTCCCAGAGCTCAGGACGAATGTTCCCAGCATGATGCGGCGCTTTACCTCTATGCCAAAACCCTGACCCCGGCTCAGGCTCATTAGGTCAGCCACGTCCATCCCGCCTCGCGCCTCGGGCCTGTATCCATACCGGATTCCGTCAAGCCGCGCCATGTTGGAGCTGGCCTCGGCCGTTGCCACTAGGTAGTAGACTGCCAACGCATGCTCCGCCAGAGGAAGCGACACTTCCACGATCGTGGCGCCGGCGCCTTCGAGCGCGCGTACTGCTCGCTCTACCGAAGCCCTTACACCCTCGCTCATCCCCGGTCCGAAAAACTCCTTAGGAAGCCCTACCTTGAGCCCCTGAACTCCTCTTTCCACATACTCAGTGTAGTCCGGCACTGGGTCGGGCGCAGACGTGGAATCTCGCTCATCTCGGCCTGCGATGGCGTTGAGCATGATGGCGCAATCGCGCACATCCCGCGCAATCGGCCCCACGGTATCAAGGGACGATGCGAAAGCCGCAACCCCGTAGCGACTCACCCGCCCATACGTGGGTTTGAGCCCCACTACGCCGCAGAAAGACGCCGGTTGCCTAATAGACCCGCCGGTGTCGGTTCCTATAGCCGCCGCTGCCTCGCCTGCCGCCACAGCAGCCGCGCATCCGCCGCTGGAGCCGCCCGGAACTCTGCCCGGGTCCCAAGGATTCCGAGTGACGTGGAAGATCGATGTCTCGGTAGTGGACCCCATGGCGAACTCGTCCATGTTGGCCTTGCCCACGATAATCGCCCCTGCCGTCTTCAGGCGCTCCGCAACGGCCGCATCGTAGGTGGGAACGAAATCTTCGAGCATTTTGGAGCAACACGTGGTGCGCATCCCGCGAGTGCACACGTTGTCTTTCAGCGCCAACGGTATCCCGGTCAGCGCTCCCACTGCTGCGAGATCACCGTCTCGTCTTGCCCGGGCTATCGCGGTATCTGCGGCATCGGCGCTTCGCAGGACCCCTTCGCGGTCGATTGTGACGTAAGCCCCTATAGAGGCCTCCGCCTCATCTATTCTGGCCAGGAAATCACAGACGATCTCCCTCGACGATACCTGGCCTTGCGTCAGCATGCCGCAAAGTTCATGCACCGTCATGTCGCATAACCTTGCGCGCGCGTTTCCGCTCATGCCTCGCTCCCCTCCCCTGTATCGATGATCCTGGGCACACGGAAGAACTCGCCTTGCCTGTCGGGGGCATTGGCAAGCGCCTCTTCCTGAGACAGCGAAGGCTTTACGCGATCTTCGCGATACACGTTCGCCGTGCCCGACACGTGCGTCATGGGCCGGACATCGGCCCTATCAATCCCTGCCAGTCTCTCCATGTAGTCGATTATCTCCGTCAGGTCATGAGCGATCCGGGCCAGCTCATGATCTTCAAGGCTCAGCCTTGCAAGCTCAGCAAGGCGAGCTGTCTGCTCCCTGGACAACGACAATTCATTCACCACCTTGCATCCTTGCATCGACTCCGGCGCGCCCCAGCATGTCCATGAATTCCTGCTCGGACAGGACCCGAACCCCCAATTCTCTCGCTCGGGCCAGCTTGGATCCTGCGTCCTCTCCGGCCACAACGTAATCTGTCTTCCGGCTGACGCTGGACGCGGCGCGCCCGCCCAGAAGCCGGGCCAGCTCCTCCGCCCGCTGCCGGGTGAATCGCTTGAGCGCTCCGGTGAACACGAACGACTTGTCTGCGAATTCCGATCTATCCGCCCCGGACATGCCGGGCGCGTCCGATCCGGCCGGCGCCTCGTCCGTCATCCTCACTCCGGCCTCTGCCAGTCGCCCGATGGTAGCCCGGTTTTCCTCGGACTCAAAGAACGCCACCACACTGTCGGCTATCGCCCCGCCCACTGTGGGCACAGACATCAGATCAGCGTGGGTCGCGCGGGCCAAGGCGTCCATGGAACGGAAATGCCCGGCCAGAAGTCTTGCCGCGTTCTCGCCCACATGCCGGATTCCAAGAGCGAAGACCACACGGTAGAGGGGGTTGGACTTGCTGTTCTCGATGGCGCCCACCAGATTGGCCGCGGACTTCTCGCCCATGCGTTCCAACTCCATAAGCTGCTCGCAGGTGAGACTGTATATGTCGGCCACGTTCCGGACCAAGCCGGCCGCAAGCAACCGTTCCACGGTAGACGGCCCCAGCCCATCGATGTTCATGGCGTTGCGCGAGGCGAAGTGAATCAAGCCTTCGCGTATCCGCGCCGGGCACGACAGGTTGACGCATCTAGTGGCCGCCTCCCCGAGCTCTCGCACGACTTCGGATCCGCATTCGGGGCACTCAGCCGGCATGGCGAACTCCCGTTCATCCCCGGTACGCTTCTCCGGCAGAACCCTCACAACCTCCGGGATGACATCGCCGGCGCGCTGGATGATCACCGAGTCGCCTATGCGTACATCCTTGGCCTGCACGTAGTCCTGGTTATGCAGCGAAGCCCGGCTCACCGTGACTCCGCTCACCTCCACAGGCTCCAGCTCTGCCGTTGGAGTGAGAACCCCCGTGCGTCCTACCTGCACCACAATGTCGCGCACGATCGTCTCGGCCTGCTGCGCCGGATACTTGTAGGCAGTGGCCCACCTGGGCGAACGCGATGTGAACCCCAGTGAGCCCTGAAGATCCAGGCGGTTGACCTTGACCACAACACCATCGATCTCGTAGGGAAGGGACTCGCGCCGCTGGGCGATTCTGTGAACGAACTCAATGACCTGGTCGATATCACGGCACAAGGTTATCTCGTCGTTCACCCGAAAGCCCAACGCGCGCAGGCGCGCAAGCACATCCCAGTGAGTGCGGACCTCCCCGCCCTCGATCCGGGGCATATAGTAGAAGAATGCGTCCAGCTTGCGCGAGGCCGTCACGCGCGGATCCTGTTGACGCAACGACCCCGCCGCCGCATTCCGGGGATTTGCGAATACGGGTTCGCCCCGCTCCTCCCTCTCCTGATTGAGACGAGCGAAATCCAGTCTGCGCATGTACACCTCACCCCGCGCGGTGAGAGCTTCCGGCGCTCCGGGATGCAGAACCAGGGGTATGGACCGAATCGTCCTTAGGTTGGCCGTCACGTTCTCGCCGCGCTCGCCATCGCCCCGCGTGGCCCCCACCACAAGACGCCCCCCTCGATAGGACAAGGAGATGGCCAGCCCGTCTATCTTTGGTTCAGCCACATACTCCACACTGGCAAGCCCCGCCGCGCGCTTAACGCGCGTATCGAACGCGCGCAGGAGTTCCTCATTGAACACATTGTCAAGTGAGAGCATGGGGATCTCGTGCACCACGGGCTCAAACGAAGTGGCGACCTCACCGCCCACCCGCCTCGATGGGGAATCGGGATCGGCGAGCTCCGGGTGTGCTTCTTCCAGCTCGATCAACTCGCGAAGTAGCGCATCGTACTCAGCGTCCGTTGCCTCAGGATCGTCGAGCACGTAGTATCGATGGTTATGATAGCGGATGAGTTCTCTCAGCTCCTGCACCCGCCGGGCCGCATCCCCCAACTGCCGCACCCCCATTCGGTCTTAGCGAACTTTCTCAATCGGCGCCAGGCTCAGCAGAAACTGCTTGATCCCACGGCCGGGAAACGCGATGGACGCAAACCATTCACCTTGGCGCTGGCTCACCGAAACCACAGTGCCCTCCCCGAATTTGGCATGACGCACCTTGTCGCCTTCCGAGAACTGGGGGGTGCCCTGTTTGTTGCTCGGATCGGACCCAACCGTCTTGACGCTGGCCGGAGCCTCCATCTTGACGCGGCGTGGGACCGTACCCCAGGTTTCACCTCGCCAGCCGTGGCGGGCCGCGTACCTTTCCGCGAACGCGTCCACCAGCAGATGGTCGGGGATCTCCTCTACGAACCGCGACACTGGATTAGCGGCGGAAGAGCCGTATATGGCGCGGGTAAAAGCGTGAACCAGGTACAGCCTATCCTTGGCGCGGGTGATCCCAACATAGCACAACCTGCGTTCTTCCTCGAGAGCGGCCGGGTCGTAGGCCGAGCGCGCCAGCGGAAACACGTTCTCCTCCATTCCCGCTATGAAGACCACCGGAAACTCAAGTCCCTTAGCGGAGTGCAAAGTCATCAAGGTCACCTGATCGGCGGATAGGTCGGCACGGTCCAAGTCCGTCAGGAGCGAGACCTCCTCCAAAAAGGAGGCCAGATCCTCAGGGCCCGATGCGCTCGGTTGGAGTCGGCCGCCAGGCGCGTCCAACTGCATCTCGAGGAATTCCTGCCCGTCCCCAGGCCCTCCCCCGGATTCGTTCAGATGCCTCGACTCGAACTCCTGTGTGACGGTTATGAACTCCTTTAGGTTCTCGATCCTGCCCTCGGCTTCGATAGTCTGTTCGCGTTCCAGATCAGCCAGATATCCGGTCTCGTCGAGCACCGCCCTGACAATCTGCGACACGGTCTTCTCGCCTCGCAGGGGAAGCAGGCGTCCAAGGCTCTCCAGAAAACCGGACAACGCATTCCGGGCGCGTGCCGAAAGCTGCGAGGATTCGGCGCCTGTTCGAACGCCCGCTATGAGGGGCGCGCCCTTCTCCTGCGCCATCGCACGCACCGCAGCCAGTGTAGACTCGCCTATCCCGCGCCTGGGCACGTTGATGATCCGCTCCAGGCTCACGGAGTCCTCCGGATTCTCGATCACCCGCAAGTAGGCCAGAATATCCTTGATCTCGCGCCGCTCGTAGAACTTGAGCCCGCCCACGATTCTGTAGGGTATGCCCCTGCTCACCAGCACTTCCTCTATGGCGCGCGACTGCGCGTTCATCCTGTACAGCACCGCGAAGTCGCCGTAGCATCGCTTCTCGGCCACGATCAGCCGGTCGAGTTCGTCTGCGATGAAACGGGCCTCGTCCTTTTCGGTGTCCGCGTTGTACAGCGCAATCCTGGCGCCGACTTCGCGGGCAGTCCATAGCGACTTGCTTTTCCGGTCGCGATTGTTGGCGATCACTTGGTTGGCAGCGTCCAGAATCGTCTGGGTGGAGCGGTAATTCTGCTCAAGCTTGATCACGCGCGCTTCCGGGTAGTCTCGCTCAAACTCCAGGATGTTGCGGATGTCCGCGCCGCGCCACTCGTAGATAGACTGGTCATCGTCGCCCACCACGCACAGATTCCGCGTTCTGGCCGCAAGCAGCTTGACCAGCATGTACTGGGCATGGTTAGTGTCCTGGTATTCGTCGACCATGATATGGCTGAAGCGGTTGCGATACTTCTCCAGCACCTCCGGTCGCTCGCGAAACAGCCGCACCGCTACCATCATCAAGTCATCGAAGTCCAGCGCATTGCCTGCGACCAGTGTGCGCTGGTAAGCCTCGTAGATCTGGGCAAGGGTCCTCTGCCTCGCGTCCCGCGCGTTCGCCCGGAACTGGTCCACATCTATCAGCTCGTTCTTGGCGGCGCCTATCGCCGCCAACACCGATGGCGGCCTGAACATGTCGCCCGACACATTCAGCTCCTTCATACAGCGCTTCACCACGGTGGTCTGGTCGGACTCGTCCAGGATCGTGAAACTCCTCTTTCGGCCCAACGCCTCGATGTCCTCGCGCAGTATTCGGGCGCATAGCGAGTGGAATGTCGACACCCACACCCACCGCGAGGCCGGCCCCACAAGCGCCGCCACCCTGCTTTTCATCTCTGACGCAGCCTTGTTCGTGAAAGTGACCGCCAAAATCCTGTAGGGCGCCACCTGGGCGTGGGCGATCAGATATGCGACTCTGTGGGTGAGCACCCGCGTCTTGCCGCTTCCCGCCCCCGCAAGTATCAGAAGAGGACCGTCAGTGCACACAACGGCCTCTTTCTGCGGCGGGTTCAGGCCACATAGAAGGTCATCGCCCATGCGCCGGTTCCTCCAGCACCGCAATGGCCCGGGCGATCCGAGACAGCGATTTTTCGCGCCCCAGCAGAACCAGGCTCTCAAATAGCGGCGGCGTGACCCGTCTGCCGGTGATGGCCACGCGCACCTGCATGAGCAGATCGCCCACTTTCCATTCCATCGACTCCGCCAAAGCGCGCAGGGACGCCTCGATCTGCTCATGAGTCCATTCGCCAAGCCCGCCTAGGGTATCGCGGCAGGCGCCGAGCGCCCGCGCAATATCGGCCGGAGTCAGCTTGAGCTTGGCCTTGCCTCCAAACGCTTGCCCGGCGAGCTCGACTTGGTCCACAAAGAGGAAACCGAGCATATCGGGGGCTTCGGTAAGCTTGCCGATCCTGTCGGTTATCAACGTGACGGCCTGCTCCAAGAACGCATCATCGTCGATTACGTATCCGGCCTTCTCCATGAACGGGCGCACCCGCGCCGCCAAGTCTTTCGGCGTCAAGCCGCGGATGTATACCCCGTTGAACCAGTCGAGCTTCTTGATGTCGAACACGGCGTCCGAACGCGAGAGCGTCTCCACAGAGAAAGCCTCGACCAGCTGGTCCACGCTGAAGATCTCCTGGTCGGTGCCGGGGTTCCAGCCCAAGAGAGCCAAGAAGTTCACCAGCGCTTCGGGGAGGTATCCCATGTCGCGGAACTCGCCGATGTAGACGGCCCCTGCGCGCTTGGAGATCTTGGTGCGGTCGGGGTTGAGCATCAACGTCAGATGCCCGAACCGGGGCGCATCCCACCCCATGGCGTCATACACGGCCAGTTGGTCGAAGGTGTTGGTAAGATGCTCTACTGCCCTGAATACATGGGTCATCGCCATGTAGTGCTCGTCCACAACGGTGGCGAAATTGTAGACCGGGCTGCCATCGGATTTGACTATGACGAAGTCGCCTCGCTCGCTCATGTCCTTCTGCTGATCCCCTCGGAGCAGGTCGACGAAGGTCAGAGTTCGGTCGGGAACTCGCAGCCTCACAACATGCTTTTTCCCCAGGGCCTCGAGCCTCGCGCGCTCCTGGTCGGAAAGGTCCCTGCACCTGCCGTAGTAGCGCGGGGGCTTTCCCGCCGCCAACGCCTCCTTGCGCTCAGCCTCCAATTCCTCGGGTGTGCAGTAGCATCGGTACGCCTTCCCATCGGCCATCAGCGTATCAACGGTTTCCCGATAGGTGTGGGTCCGCTCCATCTGGCGATACGGCCCGTACGGCCCGCCCACATCGGGGCCTTCGTCCCACTGGATGCCCAGCCATCTCAGGCCTTCGAGCACGCCCTCCTCCGATTCCCTGGTGCTGCGGGAGAGGTCGGTATCGTCGATCCTGAGAATGAACTTGCCCCCGTATTTCCTGGCGTACAGCATATTGTAGAGAGCGGTGCGCGCAGTGCCCACGTGGCAGTTGCCGGTGGGCGATGGCGCTATGCGAACCCTCACCCCTGAACCTGATTGCGCATTCATAGAAAATGTCAGCTCCTCTTTACCTAGACCGTCGACCCGGTGAATCTCAGCCGCGTCCGAACTGCCGGAGCGCGATAAATGGCCATGCTGATTCCTGTGGGCGACAGCTCCGTCTCACGCGATATCGCCGTGACCTTAGCGAACAACCCGTCCAAAATGGAATCGGTGAACCTCAGGTTCCTCAAAGGATGCGTGATCCTGCCGTCTTCGATGAGGAACGTGCCGTCCTTAGTCATGCCCGTGAAGATGGTCTTCATGGGATGGACCGGGTTGGCGTAATTAAACCGGGTGACATATATCCCCCGTTCTGTGCCGGCGACCATCTCCGAGATCATGGCGTTGCCGGGGCTCATCGCAAGATGCAGGGGGAATCCGCCCTTCATTCCGCCTCCTGGAACGGCGTGCCCCGTCGAGCGGGCGCCGGCTTTGGCTGCCGCGGCCGCATCGTAGATCATGCCCGCCGCCGTTCCGCGTTCGATCAATGATACTCTCTGCCTGGGCACGCCCTCGAAGTCGAACGGAAGCGGCGACATGTCGGGATCGCGCCAGTCATCGACAATAGTAACCGACTCCGAGGTGATCCGGGTCCCCAGGCGCCCGCTGGCGTAGCTCCTGCCCTCTATGAACGACATGCCGTTGATACCCATGTAGGCGAGCTCCTGCATCGCGGTGGCGACAGCGGAGGGCTCCAACACCACCTCGTACTCGCCCGGCTCCACATCCTGCGGGTTTCGCGCGGCAAGGCACTTTTCCACAGCTCTCGCGCCCAGCGCCTCAAAATCGAGGTCGCCCACGCGCCTCGACGCAGCCTCCGCATAGCCTGAGCCGGCATCCGACTCAAACCCCGTCATCACCACTGTGACGAGAGACGCATCTGTGCCTCGACCCCATGCCCTGACGCCCCTGGAGTTGGCCACTGCCGTTTCCATCGCGCGCGTTCTGAGAGACCCGGAAGCATTGAGCCCGTGTGCATCCGCCTGCCGTATTATCACGCTCACGGCATGCGCCCGCTGCATGGGGGTGTAGGCGCAGGTCGCATCGTCGAAACCGTCCGCTTCCTCGTATTCCGCTGGGTCGGCCAGCCCCGCGAAATCCGGCATGGCCGGCTGAACGCGGGCCGTCTCCACCGCCCGCCGGGCTGCATCGCGCACGGCATCGAGCGCGATCTGATTGCACACGGCCCATCCCTCGCGCGCGCCCAGCACGGCTCGGACAAAGATCGTGGCCCCATCCACAGTCGTATTCTGATGGATCTCGGAGTTGGCGAACCTCGTCAGACTGTCGATCTCGGACACGAGAACCGCTTCAGCCGCATCGGCGCCGGAAGCGGAAATCGCCGCCTCGCAGATCTCAAGGGCGCGCTCCTTTCCTACCATCTTCCGACACCTACCTTTACATTCCTGAACCGCGCCGGCGATGTGCCGTGGCCCACCCTCATTATCTGCAAGGGCTCTCCTTTTCCGCAATTGGGCACGCCCCATAGCACCCATTCGTCCGGTCCGGCTATCCCATCGCATTGACCCCAAAACTCGGGCGTTATCCCTGTGTATGTGGGATTTTTGATCATCTCCGCGAGCTGACCGTTGCGAATTCGGTATCCTATCTCCGACCCGAACTGAAAGTTCAGGCGCCTGTCGTCTATGCTCCAACTCTTGATCCCGTCCATGAAGACGCCATTGTCCGTCCCGGCGATCAGCGAGTCGAGCGTCTCGTGTCCGGGAGCGAGGCAGATGTTGGTCATGCGGATTATGGGCATCCGATCCCACCCGCTGGCGCGCATAGCGCCGTTGCTCGCTCGGCCGAGATCATGAGCGGTTTCGCGCGACATCAAGTAGCCTACGAACATGCCGTCCTTCACAAGATCCGTTCGGTGCGCCGGCACACCCTCGTCGTCGTAGCCGAACGTGCCCAGGCCGCCGGGGATGCGAGAGTCCGCATACAGAGTCACCAGATCTGAACCGTATCTGTAGTTGCCCAGCTTCTCAGCGGTAAGAAAGCTCGTGCCCGCGAAAGACGCTTCAGTTCCATATACCCGGTCCAGTTCTGTAGGATGCCCGCACGACTCGTGAATCTGCAAGGCCAGCTGGTTCGGGCCAAGAATCAGCGTCATGACGCCCGATGGGCATTGCTCCGCCGATAGCAGGGCCTGTGCTTCCTCTCCGACTCGCCTGGCGTTGGCCGCCAGGTTCATCTCCTCGATGAACTCGTAGCCCGCCTGACGCATATTGCCTTCGAAGGTTCCTGGATACGAGCGCGTCTGCATCTCGCCCGCGCCTACCGCCACTGCGCGCACGCCAGCCGATGTGATGGTGGACGTCTGCGCGATCCGGGCCCCCTCAGTGCTGGCGAATTCCTTCCTTTCGCGGATGGCGCCCATGTAGGCCATAGCCACGCGCACATCGCCCCCGGCGGCCTGCGCCTCGCCGCACACCTCCCGCAGCAGCTCAACTTTGCGCGCAGTCGGCACCGACCAGGGGTCGATCTCACACGGCGACTCCCATGAGCCCACTACCGGAGCGAGCGGAGCCAGACGTACCTCTCTCTTGCGGGCCGCGCTGCTCGCTTTGGCGATGTCCACCGCAAGCCCGGCAAGGCGAGCCGCCTCTGTCTCCGACACCACGCTGCTTGCCGCGAAACCCCATTGTCCGTTCACCAAAACCCTCACGCCAAGCCCGGAGGAGACTCCGCTTGTCGCCTGCTCCACTTGGCCGTTTCGAATGGTCAAGCCCTCTTCGACCTGATGCGACGTTCGGGCGTCGGCGTAGGAAGCCCCTTCTGCCCGCGCCCGATCCACGGCCGTTTCCAGCGGTTTCAATACAGCTACACCTCCCGAGATCGCACGATGTCCCCTATCTGGCACACGAGTATGCCGGAAAGTATCAGCGCGGCGCCGGCGAACTGCTTCGAGTTCATCCTCTCGCCGATGAGCAGCCACGCGAACACAGCGGCGAACACCGGTTCCGACTGCATGATCAGAGCGGTGCGCATCGGCGATGTGTATTTCTGCGCAATCGTCTGAACAAGGTATGCCAAGGCAGTGCCGCCGGCGCTCAGATACAGCAGCGACCACGCCACGGACGGGGTGAATGACACAGCCTGCGCCATGTCGCGCCCGGCGATCAGCGCGGCCAGCAGTGTCGACCAGACCATTTGGGTGAATGACAGCAGAAAACCATCGTGCCCCGGCGAGTAGCGCCCAAGCAAGACGATATGAAGCCCGAACGCAAACGCGCACACCAGTACGAACAGGTCGCCCACGGACGGACGGCTCAAACCGCGAAGCGTAAGCATGGCCAAGCCCGCTACAGCCACGGCGACTCCGGCGATCTGGTGCCAAAGCACCTTTCGCCGCCCAAACACATATTCCAAGAGCGGAGTAAACACAACGTGCATCCCCGTTATGAAACCGGCTTTCGATGCCGTAGTAACCTTCAGCCCGTAGGTCTGCGTCAGAAACCCGGCAACGAGCGGCGCTGCCAGGACAAGACCGGCCGTCCACGTGCTTTTGTCAAGCTTCTTCATACGCGGGCAGGCTATCGCCCCGATTATGATGGAAGCGATCCCGAATCGAACTGCAATGAACGTAGCGGGGTTGATATCGCCGATCGAGCTCTTTACTATCGCAAAGCTGGTGCCCCACACCACGCATATGACGACCATGCTGAGGTCGGCAAGCACTGACCTGGACGCTGCAGAAAGCTGCCTCCGCAATGTGATGCCCTACTCCCATTCAATAGTGGCCGGCGGCTTAGATGTAATATCGTATACGACCCTGTTGACACCGGGAACCTCGGCCGCGATCCTCCTGGAGATCGCGTCAAGCGCATCATGCGGAAGGCGCGCCCACTGGGCCGTCATCGCATCACTGCTGGTCACGGCGCGCACCGCGATAAGGTGGGAGTAAGTCCTCGAGCGCGCGCCGGCGTCCCCGCTCACATCCACGCCCACGCTCCGTATCGCCGGGAGAACCGCAAAATACTGCCACGCGCCGCCCGCTTGCGGAAGCTTCTCTATCTCTTCCCGCACTATTGCATCTGCCTTGCGCAGAATCTCCAGCCTATCACGGGTCACCTCGCCCACGATCCTCACCGCGAGCCCGGGACCCGGAAATGGTTGTCTGTTCACCATAGACTCAGGAAGACCCAGCGCAAATCCCACCCGGCGCACTTCGTCTTTGAAAAGATGCCTGAGCGGCTCCACTAGTTCAAAGCGAATATCCTCAGGAAGCCCGCCCACATTGTGGTGACTCTTCACCCCCACCCCGCGCCCCTGCGGCCGGCTCTCGAGCACATCGGGGTAAATCGTCCCCTGTACCAGATAGCCCACATCGCCCAGCTTGGACGCTTCTTCCTCGAAAACCGCGATGAACTCCTCGCCTATGGCCTTCCGCTTGGCTTCCGGATCCGCCACTCCTGCGAGCTTGCCCAGGAAGCGATCACGCGCGTCTACGAACACCACGTCCATGCGAAAGCGGTCCCGAAATACGCCCTCGACCTCACGCCCTTCGCCCTCGCGCAGAAGACCATGGTCAACGAAGACGCAAGTGAGCCTGTCGCCGATGGCCCGGTGGACCAACGCCGCGGCCACTGACGAATCCACTCCTCCTGAGAGCCCGCACACGGCGCGTCCATCGCCCACCTGCTCGGCAATGGCGCCTACTGAATACCCCACAAACTCATCAGGCGCCATGCCGGCAACGCGAGCACGCGCCTGTTCGTCCCGGAGCAAGGTCTGGTTCACATCCATACCGGCACACCTCTTCATAGGAGCCCCTTGCCCTCCCGGTTCCATACGTGGTCCTTGGGAACCCCCACAAAGGGCAGGTTGCGATACCTCTCCTGGTAGTCGAGGCCGTAACCCACCACGAACCTATCGGGTATGATGAATCCGTTGTAATCTGGAACAACCGGCGCCTGTCGGCGGTCAGGCTTGTCCAGCAGAGTGCATATCCTGACGGACGCAGGCCTGCGGTTCCTCAGGTTGGAAGCCAGGTAGTTCAGGGTAAGCCCCGAGTCCACAATGTCTTCGACTATGAGCAGGTGCTTGCCTTCCGCCGGCACATCCAGGTCCTTCACTATCCTGACAACGCCCGAGGACACGGTGGACACTCCGTAGCTGGTCACCGCCATGGTGTCTATGCATATGGGTATAGTGACATGGCGCATCAGATCGGCCATGAACACTAGGGCGCCTTTTAGAATACACACAAGAAGAACATCTTGGCCCTGATAATCGCGGGATATTGCCGCACCCAGCTCCGCGACCTTCGACTCGATCTGTTCAGCGGTAAGCAGAATCTCTTTGATGTCGTCTTCTACCCGCGTGGGCAGTGGCTCAGACACAACATGACGCCCCCTATATAGCGATTCCTCTGGCCTCGTGCACGTATTCCTTTGGAACTGAAATGGTGACAACCGCGGTCTTGCGAAAGTCCTTGGGCTTCCTGACGTTCGTGACCTTAGCATCGCAGATGCCCCGACCTGACCTGTCCACGGCGCGCACTATCGCGCCGCGCTCCGGAACGGGCACATACTCAAATGGGATAGAGACCAGAGCCTCGGGTTCCTCTGAAGACTCGTCTTCGATGAAGATGGCGAGCCCGGGGCAGACCGCAACGCAGTTGCCGCAACCTGTGCATTTCTCGTCGTCAAGGATAGGCAGATTCGTCATCGGATCGCCAACGGCGATGGCCCCGAATCGGCAGCCCGTCTCGCAAGGGTTACACGGAATCTCCTGCAGACACTCGATGACCGCCACCGGGCCCTTTCTGGACCTGCCCTCGCCGGCGCATCCCCGAGAAGCCCGAACGTCTTCCCATCTGACGATCCCGTCCTTCTCGATGTCCTCAAGCAAATCGATCACTCCTCCAAGGCCCCGCCGCAAGGCGCGAGGTCTATGACTCCTCCGGCTCCAAACGAGCCTTGCGTATCACCCTACGGTCATATACCTTCGGAACGATGCTCAATACCGACTGTCGGGCGCAGTAGGAGACATCGTCCCGAAACCCCACGCCGGCAAGGTAGGCGCCGTGGTCCGACCCGATCAACGCGTCCTCAATTGAGTCGCTGAAGCGCTCATATACCGCCGCCGCCGCCCGCGCCGAGTCGGAGAGCGATGCGTCCGCCGCCTCTGAAAGCCTAGAAGCGTACAGCCCCGCGCACAGAGCGTCTTCAATACAGAAACGTTCGTCCTGTCCGGCGCACAGCAGTATCACATCGCGGTCCTGCCCAGACGCTAGCCAGCGAAGCGCGGCATCGGCATTGAGAAAGCACCCGACGATGATCTCCTTGGCCCCCCCGTAGCGCTTGACAGCGAGAGTGCCGTTGGTGGTGGCCAGAATGACCTTCCTGCCGGCCACTTTGTCGTTGGAATACTCACACGGCGAATTGCCCAGGTCGAATCCGTCCACTGCCAGCCCGCGCCGCTCTCCGCCCAATACATAGTCGGACCGCGCATACCCGCCGGCAATGGTTATGGCCTCCTCTATGCTCTCGGCAGGAATTACTTCCTCGCAAGAATTCGCCAGCGCAGTCGCGATTGTGCTACTCGCCCTGAGAACATCGATCACCACTACCGCAGCGTTTTGTGCGTCTTTCGTAGCAACTTCGCCTGGAACAAGCGATACATCGACTCGCATTCCGGTTCTCCTCTCAAATTCAACTAGCTTGGATTTGCAGTGCAGACCGATCACCGGACCACCGGTTCCACTAGCGCGCGAATGGCCTCGTAGTCCGGCTCCCAGGCTGCGCCCTTGAAACGGCCCGGAAGCGTGGTCAGCTGAAACGTGTTGGAATCGAGACGGCACAGACGCCATCCTACGGCGGCCATCTCCCGAACAGACAGGTCGGTGCTGGTGTTGTCCTGGACAATCCTCGCAATCTTCTTGAAGGACCGAATCCCCTTCCAACTGACCAATTCGTCCAGGAGAGCCCGGAAAAACCGCTGGTGGCGCGAGGTCCGCGATATGTCGCCCAGTGCGTCCTGGCGGTACCTCACGAAGCTTAGGGCCATTTCTCCGTCCATATGGTAGATTCCGGGCTTGAGATCGATGGAATACCCGGCCGCCCGGTCTGTGTATTTCATGGATCTGTCTACGGCTATGTCGACACCGCCGACGGCGTCCACGATCTCCGTAAATCCCGAAAAACCCACCGCGGCGTGCCTGTGGATGTCAACACCGAGTAGATCTGAGACCACGCGGCGAGCAAGATCCATTCCGCCGGCGCCCACGGCGGAATTGACCCTACGTCGACCGCCGCTTGGAAAGCTGACTAGAGTGTCGCGGGGGATCGAAACGAGCAGCGCCGCGCGGCCGCGCCGCGGCACAACGAGCAGCATGATGGCGTCCATCCTACCCGGGGACGCCACAGCCTCTCCGTTCTTGGCATAGTCGCAATCTTCGCCTATCAGGAGCACACTGAAGTATGTGCCATCGCCCGGAAAAGCCACATACCAAAAGCCCGCGCCTATCAGCGCGCCCACTACAATGGCGATGACGATCAGAACTGATATGGATCGGCGCCCGCGCTGTGGTTCCCGGGCGCGCCTGGGTTTGTCAGTAACACGACACATTCTGCATGCTCCTCAAGGGCCTGAGGCACCCACACTTGATCTAGTTCTACGGCAAATCGCCGTATCCTTCCGGCGATGCTTCACTCGCCGATACATCCTCGAGCCTGGCTCCGGGCACTGCATTGGCGTCAAGCCTCGAGGTCCGTCCGCGCACCAACCCGAAATAGCCGGCTGAAGCTATCATAGCAGCGTTGTCAGTGCACAGGGCAAGCGGCGGGCAAAACAGCTCGATCTCAAGCTCCGCGGCCAGCTCGTCCAGGGCCGCTCTGAGCGCCATGTTGGCCGCCACCCCGCCCGACACTGCAAGCCTGCGGATACCCGCGGCGCGCACTGCCGGCTCGACTCTGGACACCAGTTCATCCAAGGCAGCCTTTTGGAAAGACGCAGCTACGTCAGCCAAGTCGATCTCAACGCCCTTCTGCTCCATCGTATGTAGTCGGTTGAGCACAGCCGTCTTCAACCCGCTGAAACTGAAGTCCAAAGGCCTGCCTTCCACCCGCGCTCTGGGAAGGTCTATTGCGTCCGGATCGCCTGAGCGCGCCAGACGCTCCAACGCCGGACCGCCCGGATATGGAAGGCCCATGGCCCGCGCCACTTTGTCGAACGCCTCCCCGGCCGCATCATCGCGCGTCCGTCCAAGCACCTGGTAGCGCCCGTGCTCGTGCATGGCCGCAAGCTCCGTGTGCCCGCCGGATACGGTCAGACACAGCACAGGCGGCTCGAGGTCGGGATGGGCCAGGAAATTCGCGTAGATGTGCCCCTCGATGTGATTTACGCACACCATTGGAATGCCCTTTGCGAATGCGAGGCCCTTAGCCGCTGAAAGCCCCACAAGCAAGGCCCCTACCAGGCCAGGCCCGTAAGTCACCGCCACCGCATCCACCTCGGCCAGCGTCAAGCCTGCATCGTGCAGGGCCTGGTCGATAACGGGAATGATCGCCTCCACGTGGCGGCGCGAAGCGATCTCGGGTACTACCCCTCCGAACCTCCGATGCACTTCTATCTGCGACGACACTATGGATGAGAGTATCGTACGCCCTCGGGCCACACAGGCCGCGGCAGTCTCGTCACAGCTGGTTTCGATGCCCAGAACAATACGGTCATCACCTGGCATCCGCGTCCTGCCCCCCACAGATCGCGCGCAAGGCGCTTGATATGTCGTCAACCCACATGATCAGCGCGTCTTCGCGGTTGTCCATGTAGTAACGGGGCCTCACCCCTGCCGCCCGAAATCCGAGCTGCCGATAGAGCTCCTGAGCTGAGCGGTTCGAAACCCTCACCTCCAGCGTCATTCGGCTTGCCCCTCGATCCGCGGCCAGACCCATCAGAGCGACCATGATGGCTGTACCCGCCCCGCGCCGACGGCAGCCGGGATGCACCGCGACATTAGTCACATGAGCCTCGTCGCATACCAACCACATGCCGCCGTAGCCCACCATCGCTCCGGACTCGTCCCGAGCCACGATGTAGAGAGCTCGTTCATTGTGCGTCAGCTCATCGACGAACGCGGCCCGGTTCCACGGGATGGGAAAAGACTGACGCTCAATATCGGCCACATCATCCACATCGGCCAGTGTCATGAAGCATATGGAGTACTCCATCTTGTCACCGCTCTCCCTGCGCCAGCTTCGCCTCAGCCTCCGAAGGCCGCAGATACATCGGGACGGCCGTCTCCGGGTCAGTCCCCCTGCCGGCCTTCAGCAGATCCATGCCCAAAAGACCCACCTGCAACGGCCGAAGTATGGCCAAAGGCGCAGGCGGAATCGCCGCTGCGCCCGGCAATGCAGCCGAAAGCGGATCCGCGTAAGCCAATGCGCCGTCCCCCACAAAAAGCGCAGGCGCCGTCATCGATGCAGACACCGATTCCCGGGCGAGCGCGACTACCTCATCTACGCTTCTGATGGCGTAATCGGACACTCTCCGCAAGGCCCCGACCTGGGGCGCGCGAGGCTCCGGGGGCTCGTAGCACGCAGAATAGCACCGCCCGTGCCTAGCATCTATGAGGCACCACACAGCGCACGTGCCCCGACCGCGCCCGTACGCCAACGCATCTAGGGTCGGCACCGCGATCATGGGAATCGAAAGAGCGTATGCCATCGCCTTACATGCCGACACGCCGATTCGCACGCCGGTGAAGGACCCCGGTCCGATGCCGCACGCTATGGCGCCCAGATCAGCCGGGCCGACGCCTGCCGCGGCCGTCAACGCCGCAACCGATGACATCAGTCGCTCAGAGTGGGCGGCCCTGACGTTGAGTATGTGCTCTCCCACGGCGGCGCCGTCTCGGATAAGGGCAACGCCCCCCACCATCGTAGAGGTGTCCATCGCAAGGATCAGCACAGCTTCATCTCCTTCAGAATGCCCCGATACCTATCGCCGCGCGCGACGAAGACCAGTTCTCGCTGCGACTCATCGGCCGGCATCGCGCCGAGCTTCACTGTGAGACGATCTATGCCGAGCAGCGGACTGTAGACCTGGGGCCACTCGATCACCAGAACGCCATCGCCGCCGATATACTCATCCAGCCCGGCGTCTTCAACATCCTCAGCTGAACGCAGCCTGTACAGGTCGAGATGGTATACGGGAATCCTTCCCGCATACTCCTGCGCCAACACAAAGGTCGGGCTGGTCACGCGAGATGCGTCCACGCCCAACCCCATTGCGATACCTCTGGCGAAACAGGTCTTGCCGGCGCCCAGTCCTCCCACAAGACACACAATATCGCCGGGCTGAAGCAGTATGCCGAGGCCACGGCCTATGGCGATGGTCTCGGCAGGCGAATTCGAGATGATCCGAGCACTGTCAACCATCTTGGAGCATGACCTACCTACTGGAAGTGGCAGACACGATACTTGCCCAGATGATTATACTTGAGCCGCCGCGGCCCGGTCAAATGCTCCCGGCAGCTCTTTCCAATTCGAAACATGGACGCGTGTATCCCACAACATCGCCCCTGCAGTTGCGCACGGGCCTTTCCACGGCTAGCTCGCGCGCCTCCGCCATCTGGAGCGTGATCGCGCCCAGAACCCGCAACGTCTCCATCACCGCGGACGGAAGCGCCCTCGCTCCGCCGTCTTCGATCTTGACAGCCACGCCCACCCCCTGCCCGGGGATCCCCGCGCAGAACAGCCCCTCCGCGCCCCCTTTGGCAACGACCGCGCCCGCTGCCCTCAGCATCAAGTTGCTTCCGAAGTCGCAAGTCCCCCCCACCATCTCGGGATGGCGAGTCATCGCCGCGACAACCCGCCTCGCCGGCTCAACATAGTCTTCAGGCAGGGACTCGGGCGAGGAGATCCTGGCATACGCGTAAGCCATGTTGGCCAAGGGCATCCCGAATACCACCACTCCGCATCCATCCACCCCTCGAACGACCTGCTCGGGCGGTAGACCGACCACGTTCGACACAGCTTGCCACAAGTCCTGCTGCAATTGGCTGCCCTTGGATATGTAATCATCGATGGGATAGCCCCGGTGCGCGGCATAGACCAGCATGCCAGAGTGCTTGCCGGAGCAGTTGTTGAAGACGGGGCCAAATGGCTTGCCTGCCCTGATTCTGTCCACGGCCAAGCTTGCTCCGGAGGAAGCCCGCTCCGGCGACGACACGCAGGAGGGGGTGTGTGTTCCGCACATCAAAGCCGATTCAGTCAGCCCGATCTTCCCCAGTATACTCGTGACCGCATTGACATGCATATCCTCCCCATGATGCGATGAAGCCATCACGGCCAACTCGGCCTGGGTGATGCCGAACCGGTCCACGGCGCCGGACGCAATTATGGGAAGCACCTGAATAGGCTTTGCGGCTGACCTGAAGTAGGTCACATACCGGGGATCTCCCGCCCGCCATAGCATGCGTCCGCCCGCATCGACTACGGCTATATGCCCCCTATGCACACTCTCGACCAGGTCGCCTCGGCTGATTTCCACTAGTGCTTGCGGCATCGAATGCAATCTAGCACACTCCTTGCGCAGCAATTGTGAATTCTCTGAACAGAGCTAGAGCCTCTGGATGCTTGCCGGCCAAGGCTTCAGGGTGCCATTGCACACCCACCGCGAACCGACTGTCAGTCTTCTCTATGGCCTCCACGATACCATCGCCGGATCGCGCCGTCACCTGAAAACCGGGAGCCGCCGGGCCCACAGCTTGGTGGTGAAAGCTATTCACCATGATTACATCGCGCCCCGATACCTTCCGAAGGACAGACTGAGATGCAAGCGTGACTGAGTGTGTGGGATACCACCGCGGAGCCGAAATCCGGTGCGCATGGGCGCCTGGAATACACGACTCAATATCCTGGATCAACCCGCCTCCCGCCGCCACGTTGAGAACTTGCATCCCACGACAGATGCCCAGCACAGGCAGGTCCGCTTGGAGCGCGGCACGCGCGAGCGCCAGTTCGAACCGATCCCTGAGGGGGCTTATCGGGCCCAGGCGCGGATGCGGATCCGCTCCGTACATGTCAGGACTCAAATCGTCGCCGCCGGTGAGCACAAGTCCTTGCGCCAAGTCACACATTTCGGCGGCCGCCTCGGCATCGCACAAATCTGCGCGGTCTTCAGGAGGGGCGATGGCACAGGGCAGGCCCCCGGCCATGTAGACAGCATACATGTAGTCTGCCCTCAGCTGAAGCAGATCGCCGGGTTCGTTGCCTGAGCCTGCCGATACGAGTATGAGCGGTCGCAACAGCTAACCTCCTCGTCAAACAGTCATCCCGGTCGCGCTGACGCGGACGGGCGGAGTCAAATGTCAATGAGCCCCAGGCTGATCTCGGCCGCCCGATTCACCCGTTGCATAGTGTCGCTGTCGAGAGTGCATATGTGCTGCAGCAGGCGGGCCTTGTCGATGGTGCGCACTTGTTCCAGCAGGACAACGGAATCAAAAGCAAGAAATCCCTGAGAAGCAGGGAGTTCTACGTGGGTCGGCAGCTTGGCGCGCTTGATTCGGGACGTGACTGCGGTCACTATCGTGGTGGGACTGTATCGGTTGCCGATGTCATTCTGCACCACCAGCACCGGACGCACCCCGCCCTGTTCCGAACCGACTACCGGGTTGAGATCGGCGTAGAAGACATCGCCGCGCCTAACGTCCAAGTCAGTCACCCTCTGCAAGAAACCGCTCGTAGTTGACGAAGGCCTCTTCCTCGGCCGCTGCGCACTCCTCCGCCATCTGCGAGTTGATCGCAGCCATTTCGGAGTAGCCGGACTTCAGCTTCTTGCCCAGTTCCGACCGGGCGTGTTCAGTCATGAACATCCGTACGGCTTCGCGCACGACTTGGCTCCGATTGAGCCCGAGCGCCCTGCTGAAAACGTCTACCTCATCAAGAAGCGACGATGGAACGGACACCATGATACGCTTGAGATCTGCCACAGCAATACACCCCCGAAGCGCCGGTCCGTGCTTGATGATATTCGCAAGCAAGCCAATTATACATTCCCGCTTCAGGCAATGTCAACCTAACCCGATAGTGGTTATGCCCCGTTGAACTGGTATTTTGCCCAAGCCGAGGCCCCTTGCCGGCCCGTCACGACGACACGTATACGCGCGGGACACGCTTGCTGATGGCGCACACGACCTCATAGCCTATGGTGCCCATGATCTGCGCTATATCCTCAGCGCGTATCGCCTCATCTCCCTGCGCCCCTATGAGTACAGCTTCATCTCCCGCCTCCACATCGGCCTCGGGCGGCAGAACCACCATGGTCTGATCCATGCATACCCGGCCTGCGACCAGGCAACGCGCGCCGCCGATAAGCACCTCGCTCTTGCCCGACAGCAGGCGAGAATATCCATCGGCGTAACCCACAGGCAGTGTGGCGATGAGCTGTGGTTCGGGCGCAACGTAAGTCGCTCCGTAGCTAACTGTGGCTCCAGTCTGCACAAGCTTGACATACGACACCCTGGTTCTGAAGGATAGCGCGGGCTGCCACCCCTGCCCAAGAGGGGTGGTTCCCATGGGCGATATTCCATACATCGCCCCGCCTATCCTCACCATGTCCATGGCCGCCTCCGGAACACACAGAGCCGCAGCGCTGTTTGCCGCGTGCCTCAATTGGATGTCGTACCCCTCCATCGCCAGCCTGCCAGTGACATCATCGAACAGCTCCAGCTGCCTGAGTGTCATGGATGGGTCGCTTTCGGCGCACGCCAAGTGCGTAAATATGCCCTCGATCTCCAGTCGGGGCAGCCTTGATACATGCCTGACCAGCCCAGGAATGTCCTCGGGAGGCAGACCGAGCCTGCCCATTCCGGTATCTACCTTGATGTGAACCTTGGCTTTCCGCCCAAGCAAGCCTGCTGCTTCCGACAGCGCGTCCGCAGATTCATACGATGCCACAGTGGCGGCCAGGCCATACCTGACCAAGTCAGGCGCTTGCCACGGAAAGAGCGCTTCCATGAAGAGAATGGGCGCGACAATACCGGCCCGTCGTAAGGCGATCCCCTCTTCCACCAGCGCCACTCCGAGAAATGAAGCGCCCGCCTCAAGAGCTGCGATAGCCACCGGAACCGCCCCGTGGCCGTAACCATCGGCCTTAACCACCGCCATTATCTGCGTCTTGCCGGGAAGAGCGGCTCTCATTCGTCGAATGTTGCTTGCAATACGCCCGGTGTTCACCTCGACCCAGGTGGGTCGCATTCCGGGCAGATAGGTCTCTCTCAGCTGCGGTCACCGCCCTTCCAGCACATGTGAGAATTTCATAGGCATCATTGCCCAGAGCGTGGTCGTCTGCTCGCGCACGGATCGCAGCGCAGCCGGAATGTGCTCCAGCACATCGCCGGCGATGATGCCGTCGATGCCCCGCTCTCGCGCAGCAAGGTCTCCGGCCAATCCATGGATGTAGGTCGCGCACCATCCAGATGCGAACCCGCCCAGGCCCTGAGCGCACAGGCTTCCCGCCACACCCGCCAACACATCGCCCATTCCGGCGGTGGCCATCCCCGGGTTTCCGGTGGGGTTCACATGCACCTCTCCTCGCGGATCGGCGATAACCGTCCGTGCACCCTTGAGCACCACCGTTGCACCTGTCTCCTCCGAAGCACGCCCAGCCCACCCCAAGCGGTCCTGGTTGATCCGGTCGGTTCCAATCCCCAGCAGCCTGCCGAGTTCGCCCGGGTGAGGGGTGAGAACGGTCTCCGCCGATGCGCGCCTTACGGCTTTGGGCCGCCCTGCCATCACGTTGATAGCATCAGCGTCCAGCACCAACGGAACATGGGAACGCTCGATCAACGCGTTCACAATGGCCGATGTCCGCTCCAAGCGCCCCATTCCCGGGCCCACCACCACTGCTTGGCACTTGTCCGTCATCTCAAGCACGGTTGACACAGCCGCTTCCGAGCCTTGCTCTGTATCCATAGCATGCACCATGACCTCGGCATGCCTTGCGCTCACTGGAGCCGCGATCTGGGCGGGAACACACAGATGAACCAGGCCCACTCCCGACCTCAGGGCTCCCATTGCAGCCAAAGACGCCGCCCCGGACATCCCGGCCGAGCCCGCCACTATCAGAAGACGCCCGAAATCGCCCTTGTGCGCGTCGGGCCAACGCCCCGGCAACGCTGCACGGACATCGTCCGGCGTTGTCAGGCTGGCCCTGATGGCGCTCGACTCGATGAGCGCAGGCGGCATCCCGATGCGATCCAGAATCAATCGGCCCACACAGGCCGCCCCCGGATAGGTCAGCAGCCCGACTTTGGGCGCCGCCAGCGTCACAGTGGTGTGAGCCATTACGTACGCCCCGGGCGTAGCGCCGCTTAGGGCGTCTACGCCGCTGGGAATGTCCACTGCCACAACTGGAACGGGCAGTTCGTTCATGAGCGATATCGCACGAGCCGCCTCCGGCAATGGCGCCCCTTGAGCGCCGGTACCCAAAATCGCGTCGATGGCCGCATCGGCGGCAGCCAAATCCTCCCGGGCTAGGGCCCACGCAGTATCGTCCGACAAGGAGGCCGCTTGAATGCCCGATTTCAGCATCGCATCGAGGTTGATCCGAGCATCGCCCTCTACTTGAGAAGAATCTCCAACAACATGGACCGCCACTCGGGCTCCGAACCCCGCCAGGTGCCTTGCGGCGACGAAACCATCGCCGCCGTTGTTGCCTCTGCCCGCGAATATGCACACACACGGCTCACACGCGCGAGCGCCGCGCCGGCGCGCGGCTCGCATCGCAACTTGAAACGCAATCCGGGCCACGGCAGCTCCTGCGTTTTCCATCAAGGCCAACCCCGAAACGCCGTACCCCTCGGCAGCGGCCCGGTCCACCTGTCGCATCTCATCCGGAGTCGCAAGCTTCAACACTCGTGCCCCCTTCAATCAGCACGTCCGAGCGCAACAGCGAAAGCGCACACGTAATCGCCATCGTGCGACACCGACACAAGCACCCGCCCCACGCGCCCCGCGCGCGCCAAGCGCAAAGCGGCGCCCGACAGTTCAACAGTAGGCGCTCCGCTTTCCAAGTTGCCGATCTCGATGTCGGTGAATGAGACATCGCCCATGCCATGACCCAAGCTCTTCATCACAGCCTCCTTGGCCGCAAACCTGGATGCCAGATACTGAGGGCCATCGGCGCGCTTGCACTTGGCCAGCTCAGCGGGGGTGTACAGGCGCGCGGCCACTCCGCCCGGCGCTTCCTGCGCTATCCGCCGAAACCTCTCCAACCGCGCGATATCCACACCGATGCCCAGAACGCTCTCGCAAAGCGCGTCCGTTAAGCCTTCGCCGTTCATCTCAGGCCAACTCCGCTCGGACTACCGCGGCCACGTTGTCCACAACTCTGCGCACTTCCGCCTCGTCAGGACCCTCGCCCATGACGCGTATCACCGGTTCGGTGCCGGAAGGACGCACCAGAAGCCTGGCCGAGTCGCCCAATGCGGCGCCGGCTTCCGCAACGGCGGCCTGAATCCTGCCGGAAGCGAAGTAGTCGTCCTTGCGGGCAACGCGCACATTCACCATGATCTGCGGAAACTTCACCACGGCCGAGGCCAGTTCGGCAAGGGGCCTAGCTGTAGCCCGAACGATCGACGCAACCTCGATGGCTGTGATCAGGCCGTCCCCTGTGGTGGTCTTCTCCAGCATTATGATATGTCCGGACTGCTCGCCGCCGAGCACAAGCCCACGGCGCCTCATCTCTTGAAGCACGTATCTGTCGCCCGCGTCAGCCATCACTACCTGACACCCAACAGCCCTGAGCGCATGGACCAGCCCCAGGTTGCTGTAGTGCGTGGCCACTATGGCCGCCCCCGGCAGTCCATCGTTCTCGGCGCGGTAGGCGGCGCACACGGCCATAATCTGGTCCCCGTCTACAATACCGCCGCGCGCATCGACAGCCACGACCCGGTCGGCATCGCCATCGTGCGCAAATCCAAGGTCCGCCCCGACATCTCGAACCACCTTGGAAAGCGCTTCAGGATGGGTAGACCCGCAGCGCACATTGATGTTGTCGCCGTCCGGGCAGTCGTTTATTACCGTGACCTTCGCGCCCAGCGCTCGAAAGGCTGCTGGGGACGTGCGAAACGATGCGCCGTTCGCGCAGTCAATCACGACATGAAGGCCGTCTAGACTGCGCCGGGCCGTGCTCACTGCGAACTTGACGTACCTATCCGCAGCATCGGCGATCTCCCTGACAATGCCCACTTCGCTTCCGCGCGGGCGCGGAAGACCGTCCGCCTCGCCCCACATCGCCACGCCCATTTCGCCGCCGCCCGCCGCCATCGCCCCAGCCTCTATCTTCGCCTCCAGTTCGTCTGAGAACTTGAATCCGTCAGGGCCGAAAAACTTGATGCCATTATACTCAGCAGGGTTATGTGAGGCCGAGATCACAACGCCGGCATCAGCGCCCATAGCACACGTGAGATACGCTACCGCAGGAGTCGGGATCACGCCTGAGCGCAATGCATCCGCTCCCGCGGAGGTCAGCCCGGCCAGCACGGCCGCCTCCAACATGCTGGTTGACCGGCGCGTATCCCCGCCCACCACCACAAGCGGTCGGCCTTCCTTGCGATGCGCCGCAACGGCCGCGCCGGCTCGTCCCAGTCTGAACGCAAGCTCAGGCGTTAGTCTGCTGTTGGCGACCTCCCTGACCCCATCGGTTCCAAACAGTGCACCCATCTTCCGGCCCAACCTCCTCCTGCCCATCTC
>CAYYHF010000010.1:0-21719 GCA_964471415.1 uncultured Clostridia bacterium
ACGGAGTTGTCGCCATTGAACCAGTCCCATCCCCAGATGTCGTCGATGTAGCCGTTTCCGTCATCATCGATGCCGTTTCCGGGGATTTCGCCTGGGTTGACCCAGATGTTTGGCGCAAGATCCGGATGGAAGATATAGCATCCGGTATCTACGATCGCCGCCAGCGTTTCTTCGGATCCGGTGTATATGCCCCATGCTTCTGGGGCGTCTATGTCGGCATCGTCGACAGGATCGCCCGACATGCGCGGGTCCTTGAATTGACAGTTTTGGTTGTGCAGGCCCCACATCTTGTTGAACTGTGGATCGTTGGGGATGATGGGGGCATCGCCCGCGGTCTGTGGCGCTTGCGCGGCCCGCACGGCTTGATCCTTGTAGCGGACATAGTCGCGTTCCGCGTAGACTATGCCCGGCATTTGTGAAAGCTTGGCCAGGGCGTTGTCGGGTGTCTCGCCTTGGGGCAGGCTGACTATCCCTATCCTGAGCCCTCCGGGAAATGCGGCGGACGGTTCGTAGTCCACCATATCATCCACAATGTAGCCAAGCTGCTCAATCGAGCCGGAGCCAGTTTCGGCAGACACGGCGTCCGCGAAGCGGACTATCACCCTACCAGGGTGATACGCATCAGGGCCCAGTTGCCATCCGCCGCGGGTCGGAAACGCCGCGTCTTGCGCCAGCGCGCCTGCGCCGGCCATCCACAGGAGAATGGCCGAAAGGACCAACAACGAAGATAGCCATACCGTTTTCCGGCGGTACATTGGCATGCGCAACCTACTCCTTCCACTTACATTAATGGGAGCAATCGGTGGTCACGTGAGAACCGGACGGCGCAATCCGGCATCATAGTACCGCGCCGGGGCACCACCTCGCTTCGCGCGAACTGACGATGTAGCCGTGGGCACCAAACCAAGCGCAGCCGGGCGATACAAGCAGGCCCTGGTATGCCCAGACGGCGTAGCGCGGAAACCGCGCACACGCATTACTACGACACGCCTGCGGGAAGTCCTCCCAAACATGGATAATTACGGATATCACCGTAACACCATGAGTCTCCTTGGAAACCCCGGTATTCCATTGCTGTAACGAAGGAGATGCGAGGAGAGCGCGGTATTTGACGTTCAGAAACCTGGGACTCAGGCGGCTGGCATGATGTCCGCGCTACGGTTTGATCTCGTGTACCTTGATGAGGTTGGTGGTGCCGGATACCCCTACCGGGACTCCGGCGGTGATGACAACAGTATCGCCGGCCCGGGCGTAACCGGCTTCCAGCGCCTTGTTGACGGCTATGAGGATCATCTCATCGGTGGTGGCGATGTCTTCGCCGAGGATGGGGTATACTCCCCAGAGCAGGTTGAGCGTCCTGGTCGTATGTAGATCAGTGGCTACTGCGATTATCATCGTCTTGGGCCTGTGCTTGGAAATCATGCGGGCCGTCCATCCCGACTTGGTAGAGGTGATAATCGCCGCCGCTCTTAGCTCTGCTGCGATCTGTACTGTGGCGTGACCTATTGCATCAGTGAGTGATGCAGAGGCGCTGCCTATGCGGACGGCAGGGGTATCCGTATACTGCAACGCCAGCTCAGCACGTTCGGCTATCCGCGCCATGGTGCGCACCGACTCCGCTGGGTACAGCCCGCTGGCCGTTTCGCCGCTGAGCATAACCGCGTCCGTGCCGTCGAACACTGCGTTTGCCACATCGCTCACTTCCGCTCGCGTTGGGCTGGGGTTTCGGATCATGGAGTCTAGCATCTGTGTGGCGGTGATCACCGGTTTGCCGACTCTGCGGCACTTCTGGATCATCTGCTTCTGAATTATGGGCACGTCTTCCGCAGGCAGTTCTACGCCCAAGTCGCCCCGGGCCACCATGAGTCCATCGGCTGCGCGCAGTATCGCGTCGAGGTTCTCGATCCCCTCGCGGCTCTCGATCTTGGCTATGACCGGGATGTTGGAACCGTGCTGTGCGAGGAAGGACTTGACTTGTTGCACATCGGACGCGCTGCGCATGAAGGACGCGGCTACTATGTCGATGTTGTTTTCTATGCCGAAAAGGAGGTCGCTTTTGTCATCGGCCGAGAGGGTCGGCAGGTCGAGACGCTTGCGGGGAATAGATACTCGTTTTCTGCTGCTGAGCTGGCCCCCGACTATCACTCGACACTCAATGGCAGTGCTTCTGACATCCGCGACCGCAAGCTCCAACAGCCCATCGTCGAGCAGCAGACGGTCTCCCGGTGCCACGACAAGCGGCAGTCCCGCGTAATTCACTGATACCGCATCGGGCCCTCCCGCAATCGGCTCTGTAGTAATCGTGAATGACGCCCCGGGGACCAACGTGATGGGGCCGTCCGCGAACGAGCCGATTCTGAGTTCAGGGCCCTTCGTGTCCAGCATGATGGGGATGTAGCGGCCGCATTCCGCTTCCAGTTGGCGGATGGCGCGTATACGCTCGGCATGCTCTGCATGCGTACCGTGAGAGAAATTGAGACGGGCCACGTCCAGACCTGCCTGAGCCAGTTTGCGCAGCAATTGTAGATCGTGACTTGCGGGTCCTATAGTGCATACGATCTTCGTCTTTCTCAACAGCTGTACACCTCTCATCTGACTTGCCTGGCAAGTGGCCCGCGCGAGTCGCAGGCTGCAAATCGCAAGCTAGTCTTGGCCTATTGGTCTTCCGCAGGATACGCAGAATCGAGCGCCCTCCAAGATAGCCGCGCCGCACTCGCATGTTCTGGTCACGTCCGGCTCATCAGGCGTTTCAGCCGTGTCCGGCTCCTCGGTCGCTTGGGGTTGCTCGGGCTGGTCGGTCTGTTCGGCTGCAGCCGGTTGCTCCTTGGCAGCTTCGCGGATCCTTTGGACTTCCTCTTCCGCCTCGGCGATCTGGCGGTCGATATCGCGGATGGCGTCTGCCTTTGCGCGCAATACCGGTTCAGCAAGCGAACCTTTGCAGAGCATCTCGAACGTCAGTCCTCCGAGATCCTCAATGAGGTCGCGACGTTTGGACTTAAGGTCGCTGATCTTGGTGCGTATGACCGTTGTGTCCCACAGTTCCTTGGACTTGGCCCCCACAACATCCACGCCGACTCCGATACCCTTCTTTATCTTCTCGAATATGTCGGACACCAAAGCCCACCTCCCGTCATTGTCGCCATTTTGGTTATTTCGCGTCATCTCTCATATGTCCTCCATTCCCTCGGATGGTTGTGCTGCTCTATCGCCGGGCGCAACACAGAATACGTGTTGACGGTATTCAGTATGCTCTGCTTACCCCGAGATTGTGTCTTGCGCATATGCTTTCGTGGAGGGAAATCCACTGCGGATCGAGAATCAATTCTGCTGCAGAGGTAGGGGCCCAGCAGGCCCAATGGCCCAACGGCCAAATAGGCCCAGGATTTGCGAAGAGGCAGGTGCCGCTATGCTGACCCTAAAGGAGTTTCTTGCGAGGGAAGTAGTCCCGGCACTGGGGTGTACGGAGCCCGGCGCGGTCGCGCTCGCGACAGCCCGGGCGAGGGAGGAACTGGGGGCCGAACCTGTAGAGAGGGTAAGGGTAAAGGTCAGCGACAGCATATACAAGAACGGGATGAATGTGGGGGTTCCGGGGGCGGCGGGCGAGACGGGCAATGCGCTTGCAGCGGCTGCGGGCGTGGTCGCGGGAAGGGCCGAGCTGGGCCTGGAGGTGTTGCGCGACTGCAGCCCGGACAATGTCGCCCTGGCCAAGTCCATGTTGCGCGATGGTCGTGTCCAGGTCGTCTGTCTGCCGCAGGTGCATGGAGTCTTTGTCGAGGCCGTGGTTGAATCTGATCTGCACACGGCTGTGTGCGTTATCCGGGGCGAGCATTCCAACATCGTCAGCGTGAGTGTGGACGGGGAGACTGTGTTCTGCAGGGCAGGTATGGACGAGGAGACCGATGGCAGCGGTGAGCGCGCCGCCAGCGGCATCGACCGCGACATCCTCGATGGCATCGACTATGAGACGCTGCTTGACCTGGCCGACCACATGTGCCCGGAAGATGTCGACTATGTCATGCGCGGCGTGGAGATGAACAAGGCCATAGCAGAATACGGGCTGACATCGGAGTCTCTGTCGGGCCTCGGGGCGGGCAAGGCCATCTGGGGCCTGATGTCGGAGAACAAGATCGAGAAGAATCTGTCCTTCTTGATCAGATCCTACTCCAGCGCGGCGTCCGATGCTCGGATGGCGGGCGCTCAGATGCCCACGATGAGCGCTGCCGGAAGCGGCAACCAGGGTATAACCGCCATTATCCCCGTAGCGCTCGTTGGCGACTCGATGGGCCTTTCCCGCGAGGCCATCGCCAGGGCGGTCACGGTGAGTCTGCTCTCAACAAGCTTCGTTCGGAGCCGGATCGGTCGGCTCACGCCTGTGTGCGGGTGCGCGGTTGCGGCAGGCGCTGGGGCGGCCGCCGGAATCTCTGTGCTGCTCGGCGGCAATTGGGTTCATGCAGCGCGAGCTATGCAGATCGTGATGTCCAACACAGCCGGGATAGTGTGCGATGGCGCCAAGGGCACGTGCGCTCTGCGAGTGGGCGCGGCGGCCTGCGAGGCCTATCTGGCCGCTCTCATCGCCGTCAACGACTGCGGAATCAGTTCCGCCCAGGGCATAGTGGACGACACGATAGAGGGGACGGCCGACAACGTGGGCAGGCTGAACATCGAAGGCATGAGGGATGTGGACCGCGTGCTCATCGACATAATCGAGGAGCGGGTGCGGCGAAGCGAGATGATGTAGCTGAGGTCGAGCACGGTATCCACGATGGTATCCGGAGAGGTATTCGATATACGTCGGTATTCGGTCAATGACGGACCGGGCATCAGGACCGCTGTCTTCTTCAAAGGCTGTCCCGCCCGGTGCGTTTGGTGTCATAACCCCGAAAGCCAGGAGTTCGGACGCGAGATCATGCACTGGCCGTCTCGATGCACAGGATGCGGCGCGTGCGCTTCAGTCTGTCCGGAACACGCCATACGCATAGAAGGCGGGCGACCCACGGCGGCGCCCGAAGTGTGCAGGGCGTGCATCGCTGCCGGGCGCGCTGAATGCATCGCGATCTGCCCTGCGCAGGCGCGAACGCTTGCGGGCGGGAGCATCAGCGCAGCGGAGGTCATGGCCGAGATTGAGCGCGACACGGCCTTTTACGATCAGTCTGGCGGAGGGGCTACGTTCACAGGGGGCGAACCCCTGGCGCAACCGGAGTTTCTTTGCGCCCTGCTCGAGGAGTGCCGCAGGCTCGATGTGCATTCGGTAGTCGACACCAGCGGCATCGCCGATGCGGACGTGATTCGGGATATCGCTTTGCTGGTGGATCTGTGGCTCTTCGATGTGAAGATCGCCGATCCCGCCAAACACAACGCTTTCGTGGGCTGCTCAAACCAGGCCGCCCTGCGAAACCTCCGGTTTCTGGCGGCCGGGGGCAGTCGCGTCTGGGTGCGCGTTCCGGTGATACCCGGGATCAATGACGGCAGCGAGGATCTAGCCGGCCTGGCGGGGCTGCTGACATCGCTCGGAGGCAGGCGGCCCGAGCGTGTGGAGCTATTGCCTTATCATCGCGTGGGAGTGGAGAAATACGCCAGACTGGGCAGGGACTACGCACTGGGTGATGTCCCGCAGGCGGGCGCTGAGCGCATCGAGCGAGCGGCCCGCGCGTTGCGAGATCTGGGTGTAGATGTTCGAACAGGGGGTTGAGTAGGCGTGAACGCCCGTGTTAGCAGACTTCGCCGTGAGAGCCTTGAAGCAGTGCCATATATCTCAACCGAGCGGGCCGAGATCATCACGGAGTTCTATGCAAACGACCGTACGGCTTCGCCCGCGCTCCGCCGCGCCCGCGCGTTTTGGAGCCTCATGGAAACCAAGACCATATACATCGGCGAGGGCGAGCTGATCGTGGGCGAACGGGGGCCGGCGCCCAAGGCCGCGCCGACTTACCCCGAACTGTGCTGCCATTCTCTTCAGGATCTTGAGACGCTGCATGGCAGGGACAAGATACCGTTCGCGTGTTCGCCTGAGGCGCGCAAGGTGTATGAGGAGACGATAATCCCTTTCTGGAAGGGCCGGTCAATGCGCGATCTCATCTTCCGCGAGATGACTGATGAATGGAAGGCGGCCTACGAGGCCGGTATCTTCACGGAGTTCATGGAGCAGCGCGCGCCCGGTCACACTGTGGCGGACGGCAAGATCTACAGCAAGGGGCTCAAGCAGTTCAGAGCGGAGATCGCGGCGAGCCTGGCTGCTTTGGACTACTCGCGCGACCCTGAGGCGCACTCCAAGTCGGAGCAACTGCGGGCCATGGATATCTGTGCCGAAGCTGTGTGCATTTTCGCCAGGCGCCATGCCCAGCTCGCGCGAGAAATGGCTGAGCAAGCGGGGCACGCCGGTCGGGCCGCAGGCAGCGATTCTGACCGCATCGCCGAACTGCTGTGCATTGCCGAGGTATGCTCATGGGTGCCTGAGAACCCGCCGCGCGACTTCTGGGAGGCGCTGCAGGCTTACTGGTTCGTCCATCTTGGCGTGATCACTGAGTTGAATACTTGGGATTCGTTCAACCCGGGCCGTCTTGACCAACACTTGTACCCCTTCTACAAGCAGGGGCTGGCAGACGGCACGCTGACGCAGGACAGCGCCCGCGAGCTTCTCCAGTGCTTCTGGATTAAGTTCAACAACCAGCCCGCGCCGCCCAAGGTGGGGGTGACCGCCGCCGAGAGCGGAACATACACCGATTTTGCCAACATCAACTCAGGCGGGCTCACGCCGGACGGGCAGGACGGCGTGAACGAACTCACGTATCTGGTGCTCGATGTGGTGGATGAGATGAGGCTTCTGCAGCCGAGCTCCAACATTCAGCTGTCGGCCAAGAATCCGGATCGTTTCCTGAAGCGGGCTCTCAGGATCGTGAGGCAGGGCTGGGGGCAGCCGTCCATCTTCAACGCCGACATGGTGGTTCAGGAGATGCTCAGGGTGGGCAAGAGCTTGCCAGATGCCAGGGCCGGCGGAACATCGGGATGCGTGGAAACAGGCGCTTTCGGAAAGGAAGCCTACATCCTCTCGGGGTATTTTAACCTGCCCAAAGTGTTGGAGTTGGCGCTATACAACGGAATCGATGCCCGGACCGGCATGCAACTCGGCCCCAAGACAGGCGATGCATGCGGATTTGAGTCCTTCGACCAGCTGATGCAGGCGTTTAGGCAGCAACTCCATCACTTCATAGAGATCAAGGTCCGCGGCAACAACGTCATCGAGCGGCTGTACGCCAAGTACATGCCGGCGCCCTTCCTTTCGGTGCTCGTCGACGATTGCATCGCGCGAGGCCGGGATTACCACAACGGCGGAGCGCGCTACAACACCACCTACATCCAGGGTGTGGGAATAGGAACTATCACCGACAGCCTGTCGGCGATCAAGAGACATGTATTTGACGCAGGCCGCATCGACATGGGTGGGCTTCTTGCGGCGCTGGAGGCGGATTTTTCGGGGCACGAGCGACTTCGCGCCGCGCTTCGCAACGATACCCCGCGCTACGGCAATGACGACGATTACGCGGACAGAATCATGAAGTCGGTGTTTGGCGCATTCTTCGAGGAAGTGGACGGTCGCCCCAATACCCGGGGCGGACGCTATTGCATCGATATGCTGCCCACTACATGCCACGTCTACTTCGGCAGCATCACGCAAGCCACCCCAAACGGGCGGCGGGCCAAAGAGCCCGTGTCGGAGGGGATCTCTCCGGTGCAGGGCGCCGACAGGCGCGGGCCTACCGCCGTACTGAGGTCGGCGGCCAAGATGGATCATGCCCTCACCGGCGGCACGCTGCTCAACATGAAGTTCGCGCCGCGGCTGCTTTCGGGCGAAGAAGGCATCGCGAGCCTGGCCCACCTGGTGCGCGCCTACTTCAAGTTGGGCGGCCATCACATTCAGTTCAATGTCGTCGATGCTGAGACGCTTCTGGATGCGCAGCTACATCCGGAGAACCATCGAGACCTCATGGTCCGCGTTGCGGGCTACAGCGATTACTTCTGCGATCTTTCGCGCGCTCTGCAGGACGAGATAATCGCGCGCACAGAGCACGAGTCGTTTTAGAAGACCGAGGTGGACAGACTGATGCTTGTGGACTATCATATGCACCTGGAAAGAGCCGGGCTTTCGCGCGAAAACGCCATGCGCTTCATCCATCGGGCGCAGACTCTGGGGATCTCGGAGATTGCCTTCACTGAGCATGCCCACAACTTCGTGGAGTGCGCCCCCATGCTGGCCCGTCCCGGCTATGTGTCGATGCACGGCCGCGGATTCGGGATCGACGAATACGTGGCTCTGATGGAAGGGCTGAAAGGCGAAGGGTTCCGCGTCAAGCTGGGGATCGAGTTCGACTATATTCCGGAGACTGTCGACGATGTGGCCGACTTTGTGAGGCGTTATCCATTCGACTTTGTCATCGGATCGGTCCATTGGATCGGCGAGTGGGGATTCGATATCGATGCGTCCAGCTGGAAGGGCGTGGATGTAAGGTGGGCGTATTCGCGCTACTTCGAGCTGGCGTGCGCCGCAGCTGCAAGCGGAGTGTTTGACTCGATAGGCCACCCCGATGTGATCAAGGTGTTCGGAGCGCGGATCGCCGTGGAGCCGGGCGGAGGCTGCCAAGAGCTGGACGGCTACTACAACGCTCTCGTGTCGGCGGCCAGGGAGACGGGAGTCTGCCTCGAGGTTTCCAGCGCAGGGCTGAGGCGGCCGGCCCGGGAGGCGTATCCGGCCATGAACCTGTTGGAAGCGGCGTGCAAGCGAGGTGTGCCGATCACATTGGCATCCGATGCCCACGAGCCGGAGGAGGTGGGCTGGCGCTATGACCAGTTAGTCGCGTGGGCCCAAGCCGCCGGCTACCGCACGGTCACGGTGTTTGATGGGCGTGAGCCGGCGCAGGTTGAGATGGGTTGACATGCCCAGTGCCGCCTATTGCCAAGAGATGCTCACGAGGTCATGAAGGAGGCCGGCCCGCGGGGCCGGCCGATTCCTTTGCCTTATGTCTTGCGCTGTCTGTCCGTTCGCTATCTGCAGTCTCTCAAGAACGCTCCAAGGACGGGGCCGGGGTAGATATCGACTGTGCCTGAGGTGAATGCAACGGCGGGGAATGACTGGACCGCTGTTCCGACCCACACGCCTGCCTGGCCTGGAACGGGCGTCATGGGTACGCTTACAGTGCCGCCGGGCCACGTGAAGACCGCTCGGTACAAGTCGGGCTGGCCTACAGGCAGTTCGGGCAAGTTGACGCCTCCCACCAGGATCTGTGTGGTGCCGTACTGGTCAGTGCGTAGCCACAACACGCCGCCTGCGTTGGATGCCAACACTCTGGGCGACAGCATCAGGACGCACGTGCGCGGAGTTACCGGAGGAACCGGCGCAACCGGCACGCAGATCCTCTGCCCCACGTAGAGCCTGTTCGGGTCGACGCCGGGGTTGGCCCTTATCATTGCGTCTACGGTGGTACCGTACCTCAGGGCGATCAGGTAGAATGTGTCGCCGGGCTGCACCGTGTAGATGAACCCGGGGCATGGCACAGGCGTGGGACCCGGCACTGGAATGCATATCGGCTGCCCGATGATGAGGTTCAGCGGGTTGATGCCTGGATTGGCCGCCATTATGGCGTTCACCGTGGTTCCGAAACGCGCGGCAATGCTGTACAAGGTATCGCCGGCTCTGATGATGTAGATAGTGCCCCCCGGGCACGGCGGAAACTGCATAGCGTATAGATCGCCATAGACCATCGCCATACGTCATCACTCCTGTATTGGTCTGCTACAACGTATGCGATGGCGCGCTTTTGGGCATTGTGCCGGCAAGACTACTTGCCCTAAGGCACGATAGGGAACCGCTCTTCAGCACGCGCTGTAACCGCACAGACGGCATTCGCTGCACCCGGACGCGTAGATCAACGAGTAGTTGCCGCACTGTGGGCAGATATCGTAGCGAGTGACCTTCTTGGGGTCCGCGCTGTTTTGCGCCTGCTCGTCGAGAGCCGCCTCATCGTCTATTCTGTTGTGCGCTTCGGCGTGCATCTCGGCGCCTGCCGCTTCCTCGTCTTCCGCGGTGTCATCCGCGCTGCCTCGGCTGTGGGCGAACCCATCTGCCTGGGCCGCATCACAAGCGCCATCATCGGCGCGGCTTTGGCCTCCGTTTTCGTTGCTTTCGTCCGCAAAGAGTAACGTGGCCTGAACTGCGGAGGAATCGCCGGAAAGGGCGAACAGCGCATCGCCGAGAGTGGCCGGCCGTGCGCCCTCCGAGTCGCCGGATTGCCCGGCTACCCCCCGATGTGGTGGGGTAGTCCATTCGGCGCCGGCGTATCGGGCTTGTATGGTCTGCTCAAGCATGCGGCCGATGGCATCGGGCACCGACAGCACCTTGTTGGGACCGAAGCCCACCTGGCCGGACCCGCCGATCCCGCGCAGCTGGCGAGCGATTTCGCCTGGATCCACGCCGGCGCGAAGCGCCAGCGAGATGAGACGCGCAATGCTCTCAGTGAACGCATATATGTCCGTTCCCGCCCTGCCAATCTGGCAGAACATCTCGAACGGTCGATGGTCGTAAAGGTTCATAGTGGCCCAGAGCGTGCCGGACGGCGTAGCTATGCGCTTGGTGATTCCGCACAGGGTTTCCGGCCTGTCGATGGGCTGAAGCCTGCCCCAGAGTGTGTCGTCGACTGTGTAGGGTTTTCTGCCGCGGGGCGTGGGCGGCTCACACAGATCCTCCAGGCGGGGCGGCGCTATGCCGGGCGCTTCTGCCTTGGCCTTTGTGGATATGACCTCCACTTCACGGCTGCCCGATCTGTAGACGGTGATGCCCTTGCAGCGGAGCCTATGCGCAAGCGTGAACGCAGCGCGGACATCATCGCAGGTGGCGTTGCCCGGCAGGTTGATTGTCTTCGATACAGCGTTGTCGATTCCGCGCTGGACCGCTGCCTGTATCCGCACGTGCCACTCCCAGGAAATCTCGAGTGCTGTTCGGTAGAGGACGGCCATATCATCGGGAATTCCCGCAATGCCCGAAAGCGACCCGCCGTTTTCAGCGATCTTCTCCATGAGCTCTTCAGAGTAAATGCCGCGCTTCTTGGCGTCTTCCAGAAACAACGAGTTCACCTGAGTGAGGGATTTCCCGCCCAGCACGTTCAGCTTGGTGAAGGCCACGCCGAACAGGGGCTCGCACCCTGAGGACGCGTTTGCTACCATGCTGATCGTGCCGGTGGGCGCAACCGTAGTCACTGTGGCGTTTCGCAAAGGGGGCTCCCCCATTTCGGCATACCGGCTTTCGGCGAAGGCGGGGAAAGGACCGCGTTCCGCGGCCATCTGTTCTGATTTAAGCCGGGCTTCGTACGTGACAAACCTGGACACCGCTTCCGCCAACAGCTCAGCTTTCTCCGATGCGAACTCCACACCCAGCAGGATGAGCAGGTCGGCCAAGCCCATGAAACCCAGCCCGATCTTGCGCGTTGTCCGGACCATCTGGCCTATCTCCGGCAGGGGGTACTCACTGACATCTATGATTGAGTCCAGAAAATCCACGGCCCCGTGAACCGTTGTGCGCAGCAGGGGCCAGTCTATGTGGCGTATCTCGGACGCGAGCACGTTGCGGCATACCTCCGTGAAGCTGCCGCTGGGCGAAAGCTCCTGTGCGAGCGCATCGTCTGATACAGGTTCCTCCCTGTACATTCGCTGCAGGTTGACGCTGCCCAGATGACAGGCTTCGTAGGGCAGCAAAGGCTGTTCCCCGCAGGGGTTTGTGGCAGTGATGCGCCCCAGAGCGGGGGTGGGGTTGTTCTCTTCCAGCCTGTCAAGGAAGACCACGCCCGGTTCGCCGTTTCGCCACGCATGGTTGACTATCTTGGTGAAGATATCGCGGGCGTGCCTTGCACCGGTTGCCTGCTTCGAACGCGGGTTTATCAGCTCGTATTGGGCATCGTCCTCTACAGCCTGCATGAAGCTGTCGGTGATGCCCACCGAGATGTTGAAATTGGCCAAGGCCGCATTGTCTTGCTTGCACGTTATGAAACTTTCGATATCCGGGTGATCCACACGGAGTATGCCTATGTTGGCGCCGCGCCGCTTGCCGCCTTGCTTGATGGTTTCAGTGGCGGCGTTGAAAACGGACATGAATGATACCGGGCCGGACGCAACGCCGCCGGTGGATCGCACGACATCGCCTTTGGGCCTCAGCTTGGAGAAGTCGAACCCCGTTCCTCCGCCCGACTGATGGATGAGGGCGGCGGCCCGAACTGCATCGAATATCTGGGGTAGGGAGTCTTCCACAGGCAGCACGAAACAGGCCGCGTTCTGAGAGTTGGCAGTCCCCGCGTTCATCCAAGTGGGGGAGTTAGGCGAAAACAGCCCGTCCACCAACAGCCAGTAGAAAAGCCGCACGCGCTCGTCTTCACTTTCGCGGGTTCCCTGGTACCGGACTCCGGCTCGCGCCGCCTCTCGGGCCAACCGGAGGCACATCTGCTCCGGGGTCTCAATGATGTTGCCTTCCTTATCCTTCAGCAGGTACCTGCTCTCAAGAATCGTCATCGCTTCAGGAGTAAGCGACATCTTGCGCTCTAGAACAGAGTCCGGAATGGGGATCATTGCACTGCCTCCCGTCTGGTGCGAAAATGTGTTCGCTTCGCCAAGTATCACTATCATACCACGAAAATGTACGAAGTGGGGGACTGACGACAGTGGTGAGAGCGCTTGTCAGACCGGGAAAACAGCTGGTAAAACGGGGTATGCGCAAGACAACTAGGTGATTAGCTGCGCTTTGACACAAGGCTGCGGATCTCGAACACCTTGCGGGACTCAGCGGCGTGGGCAGGAGCGCAATCTGCTGATGAGCCGCCAAAACCCGAGGCAGTGACAAGTCGGTAGGCGGCGATGAGTTCACACGAGGTCCCGAGCGGCCGATAGGGCCAAGGCCGCCGGGTCGGCGGCCTTGACATGGGGGCTGATTCCCCGGGCAGAGGCTAATAGGAATACCTTACGGTGTAGGTTATTGTGGCCGTGCCGCCTGCAGCGATATTTGTCGGGAATTCAGCCGTCCTGGAATCAAGTTTGCTCCACTTGGCAGATGATGTGGTGATCTCCCACTGCGCGGCGCCCCACATCCGCTCAAGCACCGTGACTTCCACCGGTTCGTCCTTGTGATTGCGCACTTCCACCTTCCACGTCTCTTCCCGCACTTTGTCGGAGACGCGCTTGGTTGAAACCTGAGTGCGCGCTCCCACTACATCGAAGGCGGAGCCGAGCGTGATGCGGACTTTCTCGTCCTTGGGAGTGTGGTCGATTCTGTCTTCGCCGATGAACTCCAAGGAGCCATCGGTGTCCATTTTGCTGACTCGCACAACTCCCTTGGGCAGCGGCATGCCCAGGTTCCCCTGTTTGTTGTTCCAGAACTCCAGTATGGAGTTGACCTTCGTGCCGAACCGAGCTCCATCATACACCAGTAGCTTCTTCGCCGGAACACTGTCGGCGGTCAACAGCTCGATCTGCTTCACCTGGTTCTCTTTCAGAGTAGTGGGGTATTGCAACGTATACAGATGGTAATCGTAGAACGGCTTCTCTTCAAATGGCGCGCCTGAATCGGCTATCGCCAGCTTGGCTCCGCCTGCCCTGACCACATCGTACATCTCTTCCTGTACTTGATGGACATCGCCGGCTACCAGCTTAAGCTTCGCGTCCTTGAAGGTCGCGCCGCATTCATTTGTCACGGTGACCCATCCGCGCAGGTCAATCACATCGTCGCTCGGGCCAATGACTGCAACGTAGTCGGCGGCCCACGACAGCCCGCCGGTGAGGTAGGTGACCAGTACATCGTGGGCGGTCGCGCCGGACGTGTTGGAGGTGAGCCACGCCAGAGTGGGCCGGGTGATAAGGCCCTCAGGGAGGCTTGGATACTCCACGGACTGGACATCGCCAAGGTACACAGTGAACACCTGCCCGGCGCCTTCGGGCCCGGATGACATTACGATGTTGGAAGCGGACGATCCGCGCGCCCCGGTGAGCAGGTAGCCTGTGAACACCTCGCCGCTTCTGGTGCGCACGGTGATGCGCTCGCCGATGAACTTGCGCATGAGCTTCACGTCTTCGACTAAGTCGTACTCGAAGTTCTGTTCGCACACGCTGACCGCCTGGGGGGCGGTGAGCGATGCGAAACTCACGGTGGCGGGGTTGATCCGCGCGGAGATGTCGCGGAACATCACAGTAGACAACCCCTCCGGGATCTCCATAGTCCGCTTTTCTTTCACCAATGCCAAATCGGCGTTGTAGATGGTCAACTCCACCGACTGCCCATCCCCCTTCGCTGCCAGAGCCGGCGCCGGACCGCGCGCGGCCGAAGCCAGAACCATCAGGGCAGCGGCACAGGCCAGTACTGCAATGAGACTTGCGCGGCGACGAATCATGTCGTATCGCCCTCCCAATAGTAAGGTTACGAGTTTTGCAGTTGTAGAGACGATGCCGCCGCGCCTTTTGTTCCAGCGCGGCGGCGACTGACTCGATTCGGCTGCGCTGCCCAACGCCTTCTTGTCCGAAGGCTACATGTCCAGGAACCGCGACAACAGGATCTGAGCCGCTTCGAGCTCGGCGTAGCTGCGGGCGGCCTTCCAGTCGCGGCGCATCACCGCTTCGATCAGCTCCGATGATACGCCTATTTCCTCTGAAAGAGCCATGGCCAGGCGTTTCTGCCCTAGCTCGGGTAGGGCCTCCCAGTCCTGGCTGAGAAGGGCCTGAGCTTCATCATCGGTAAGCCCCATCTCCACAAGGCGTTCGGCCAGCGCCGGGCTCATGCCTTGGCGCGCTTCGTCCCACTTGCCGCGGGAGATGGCGTCCACCTGCTCCGGCGTGATGACGCCCTTTGTGATGGCGCTCACCTTCCTGGTGATGTCCTCCCTGGTGATTTGGCCTTCGGCCATCACGAAGCGGGCCGCCCCGTAGCTGGTTCCAACGGCGTATACGGAGTCTTTGGAGCGCACCGACTCCAGGTCCGCGGCGACTCCATTCCTATATATCATGGTATCCGCATCGACCTGCACTACCTGGTCGGTCCCGGCGGCATTCTTGATGTTGATAGTGTCGTTCGTCTTGCTGACGCCGCTGACGGTTCCCCGCGCGAACTGCGCTTGTGCCAGGGCGTTGACCATGTGCGCGGTCTCGGCCCTGGTGGCAGGGCGATCTGGCTCGAACACCAGCCCGAAGTGGAGAGGTATGATGTCGAGGCGGCGGGCCACTTCCACGTATCTGTATGCCCAGTGAGTCGAGTCGATATCGCGGAAACTGGGGTTCCAGTTGGTGGCATCGGCTTCGCCCACCTTGCCCAGCTGGGCCACGCGGGCCAGGATGGCCGCCATTTCCGCTCTGGACACATTCTGCGCCGGTCGGAACGAGCCGTCAGGGTAGCCTGTGACCACCTGCGATGCGTCCAGGGCCGACACGAAAGGCTCTGCCCAGTGGCCGTCCATATCGCGAAAACGCGTGTCCACCGTGGGAGCGTAGCCGAATGCGCGCGCTACGATCTTGGCGATTTCGGCCCGGTTCACAAGGCCCTCAGGGCGGAATGTCCCATCAGGGTATCCCTGGATGACGCCCATCTTGACCAGGGTGGAGATGGCCGCTTCAGCCCAGTGCCCGGATACATCCGACATGGACGCGACCGCGGTTGAGGTCGCGCTCGCGGCCGCTGCTATGCACGGACTTGCCGCGATGCCGAGTATGAGGGCTGCAGCAAGCGCCAGCGCGAAAGCCAGCTTTCTTGAAGCTGAAGCTATAATCGAAGACATTGTCATGACTCCCTTCAAAGCAGCTTAGCATGCGTATGGTGCATTTCGCCATACATATGCCGGTTCCTGCAAGTAAGTCGTGGAACGCCAGGGGCGAGCAGGGATTGCACGGACTGCTGTGGAAACTTAGGAGAATGAATGCATGACCGGAAAGGGAGAGCGAACTTGTCGGAACGAAAAGCGCGCAAGATCTTGATCATAGACGGGCACAGCCTGGCCCACAGGGCTTTCCACGCCCTGCCGCCCACACTCTCAAGAGCCGATGGCGCCCCTACCAACGCTGTGCTGGGGTTCTGCAACATGATGGTGAAGCTTTTGGAGCAGGAGCAGCCGGATGCGGCGATCTGCGCCTTCGACAGGCCATCGCCTACCTTCAGGCATAGGGAGTATGAGCAATACAAGGCGACCAGAAAGCCCATGGACGAATCGCTCAGGGTTCAGATGCCTATAGTGCGGGAGGCTGCCAGGGCTTTCGGTTTTTCCGTAGTGGAGCTGGACGGCTGGGAGGCTGATGATGTCATCGGCACTCTGTCGCGTATGGCGGACGAAGCCGGGGATGAGGCGATCATCGTAACGGGCGACCGCGATGCGCTTCAGTTGGCCTCCGACCGTGTCCGGGTGGCGCTCACCAAGCGCGGCATGTCCGAGTTCGAGGAGTATGGGCCTGAGGAGGTGCGGGCCGAGTACGGGTTCGGGCCTGAGCTGATACCGGACTTTAAGGGACTGATGGGAGATGTGTCGGACAATATCCCCGGCGTGCCCGGAGTGGGCGAAAAGACAGCAACGCGCCTTGTCACGCAGATCGGGTCGGTTGAGGACGTACTGGCCGCCGCGCATTCGGTGAAGCAGGAGAGACTGAAAAACGCCTTGCTGGAAAATGCCGAGCAGGCCAGGGCCAGCAAGTATCTGGCCACTATTGACCGGAACGCTCCGATCCGCGTCGACCTGGAGGAGTGCTGTGCCCTCCAACGTGACCCGGATGTTCTCGCCGACTTCCTCCGCAAGCAGGGTTTCCGCATGCTCCTTGCGCGGCTCGGACTTGCCGGAACCGGGGGAGGCATCGCGGCCGGCGCCGAGGACGGGCAGGCCAGCTTGTTCGGGGAGGCGCCTTTGGGAGCAACGGCCGGTTCGCCTCGGGAGGCTTTCAGAGCGGACGTCAGGATAGTGACTTCCGCGGAGGGCGCCGAGGGGCTCTCAGCGGATTTGCGGCAGGCCGGGCGGTTTGCGTTCGAAGTAGTCGGCGCAGGCGCGCGCACGATGACCGCTCGCCCTGTTGGGCTTGCATTCGAGGCTGCCGGAGTTTCGGCCTACGTTCCGCTTGGGGAGGGAGAGGGCGCTGTAGGTCGAGGGTGCCTGAGCCCGGACGCTGCAGCGAGCGCGCTGGGACCGGTGTTCGCGGACCCGGCCGTCGAGAAGAGCTGTCATGATGTGAAGGAGAAGATCATTTTACTTCGCTCGTTCGGCTGCGAGCTTGCGGGAGTCTCCTTCGACAGCATGATCGCGTCTTACCTAGTGGACCCGGCTGCTCCCAACGCCGAAATATGCGATCTGGCCGAGAAGTGGATGGGGATGTCGGTTCCCAGGGTTCGCCAGGCTATTCAGCAGGAGGCCAAGCGCCTGCGGGATCCGAAAGCGTGTCCGAGCTCGGAGGCCGTTGCCCAGATGTGCGCCGCGTGCCTTAGGATTATGCCGCAGCTTGAGGCGGTGCTTCTGGCTCAAGTCTCCTCCTACGGTATGGACCGTCTCTACCGCGAAATAGAGATGCCCCTGACGATGGTGCTGGCTGACATGGAGATGACTGGAGTGAGGGTGGACGATGCGCGCCTGCGTGAGCTGTCGCGGGAGATGGACTCCGCTCTGGACGGGCTGGTGGCGGAGATCTACCGTCACGCGGGAGAGGAATTCAACGTCAATTCTCCGAAACAGCTTGGCTACGTGCTCTTTGATCGACTTGGACTACCTCCTGTTAAGAAGACCAAAACCGGCTACTCCACCGATGCCGAGGTGCTCGAGACCCTTGCCGAGCTGCATCCCATTGTTGCCAAGGTCCTGGAATACAGGGGGATTTCCAAACTCAAATCCACCTACGTAGACGCGCTGCCGGAGCTCATTAACTCCCGGACGGGGCGAATTCATACCACGCTCAACCAGACCGTGACCGCCACGGGCAGGCTATCCAGCACTGATCCCAACCTTCAGAATATCCCCGTGCGCACTGAGGAAGGCCGCAAAATAAGGGATGTCTTCATTCCGGGCGCGGATGGGTGGATGATCATCAGCGCCGACTACTCGCAGATAGAGCTGCGAGTGCTTGCGCACATATCTCAGGATGCAACTCTCATACAATCTTTCTTGAGGGACGAAGACATCCATCGGCGCACTGCGGCCGAGGTGTTCGGAGCGGATTTTGCAGACGTCACCCCGGAGATGAGGTCGCGGGCCAAGGCGGTCAATTTCGGGATCGTCTACGGGATCAGCGATTACGGTTTGGCCAGGAACATCGGGGTGAAACCGGCGGAGGCCAAGGAGTTCATCGAGAAATACTTCCAAAGATACAGCGGAGTACGAGCCTATATGGACTCCATCGTGGCCCAGGCCAAGATGGACGGCTACGTGACCACTCTCATGAATCGTAGACGCCTTCTACCTGAGCTGTCCAGCCCGTCTTTTCCCGTGCGCAAGTTCGCGGAGCGGGTGGCCATGAACACGCCTATCCAGGGTTCGGCGGCGGACATCATCAAACGAGCCATGGTGAATGTACATGCGCGATTGAAGCAGGAAGGCTATCGAGCGCGACTCCTGCTGCAGGTCCACGATGAGCTCGTGCTGGAAGCGCCTGCTGACGAGGCCGAAGCTGTGGCGGATCTGGTGGTGCGGGAGATGAGCGGGGCCGTGCAGATTTCAGTTCCTTTGAAAGTAGATGCGAAAATCGGGGAAACATGGATGGACGCGAATTAGCGAGGGAGCAGGCGCGAAAATTCTTGGTCAGTCTTCCCGCGCCTTGAAGGAATTGCGCATGTCGTGTAGAATACACAAGCTATATGAGCCCAATGGTCTGCTTTGCGGATGGCTCCCAGAGTTTCGTGAGTATCTCATTTGAGTTTGTATATACCTTTCGATCCTGAAAGCCCGAAAGGAGGTGCACCCCTGGTTTGCTCTCGGGATCGAGTCCCGAGCGGCCGGATCGCGACATCCGCGAAAGAGCCGCAACACGCGAAGTCAAAGCCCGAGGATGGGAGATTATGAGGAAACTTGGACACTCACAAACTCCCCCAACGGCGAAGAGGACGCGTGAAATCACAAAACCGTAAGGGGGATCTTTCATGAAGAAGAACCTCACTATCATCGCAATCGCCCTCCTGGCGCTGGCCATGGCGATTCCCGCTTCGGCGGCCAGCCTCAGCCTGGACGGCGATTTCGGCGCGAACTTCACCTACACGCATCGTGGCAACGTCGATGCTTGGTCGCCCGCCCATTTGGAGAGCGCCGGCACGCTTACGCTGAACCTCACCTTCAAAGAAGGCGATGGCATAGTGGCTTATGTGCCGCTCACTACCACGCTGTGGTACTCTGCAGATGCAAATGGAAGACTTCCCAAGATCGCAGTGGGCAGCTGGTACTTTGAGTACGCCACTAAGCCCTGGGCTTTCTGGCTCAGCAAGAACGATGCCTACAACGCAAAGCAGTTCGCCGCGCTGGGCGATCCTCTTGGATTGGTTGAGACCGTAGGCGATTCCAGGTGGGCCTTGAACGCCAACGGCGACATCCTCGGCGCCAAGCTCAACTTGTACGGGATCGCATACCAGAATGAAGCTGCATGGTTGGGCCGCGCCACCTACGCGCTCCCCTTCGACCTCCAGCTTGGCCTGGTCGGGGCTTACTGCGATCTGGGTAGAACCGCCGATGATCCGCCGGCAGACCTTGATCACCTGATGTTCGGCGCCGACATCGCCGGCAAGATCCCCGGTATCGGCGCGGACCTGACCGTGGCCGGCGCCGGATTGTGGACCAAGGCCGGCCCGTGGAAGTTCGAAGGAGTGCCGACCAACGACAACGTGGCTTATATGGTGAAACTCGACAACATCAAGTTCGAGCCCATATCTGCCTGGGCCAAATACACCGCTGTAGGGCCCAACTTCGAGTCATGCTTCGCATCGTATGACGCCGGCACCATACTGGCGGACTACGACAAGAGCGCAGCCGCTGAGATTGGGATCACGGCCGACCTGCCGATCGGCATTCCGACCAAGCTCACGCTGGGCGACACATTCTGGATGGACTACCCTGCCAAGGCGAAATGGAACGAAACTACCGCCAAGGCAGTGGTGACTCCCATGGACGACCTGACGGTCACCGTGTCCGGCGCCTACAAGGCGGACCTGAATAAGGATGATGTCGTAGGCGATCCGCCCGAGCCGCTGGACTTCAAGGGCTACAAGGCCCACGCCGATGTGGCGTACAAGACATTCGGCCTGACCATAGCTCCGTACGCGGACTACAAGGTGGACTCCTACTCTGACGGCAAAGACCACAAAGGCAAGAAGGTCGATACCATCGTTGGCGCTAGCATCAGCGGCGCTCCCGTGGCCGGCCTTGACTTCACTGCCAAGGGAAGCTACCAGATTGAGGATCCCAAGACCAAACTGGAGACATGGGGCACTTACACCACCGAGCTTAATCCCGGTTTCGTGAAGAGCTCCATGAGCAAGATCGCCGGGTACGCTTCCTACAGCAAGGTTGCGGACGGCGATGCGGCCACCGACTTCTACGGCTATGCCGGATCTGATCTGGAGATCACCGACAAGCTTTCCGGTAAGGTCGGCGTGTTGACCAAGGATAGCGAGGGTAAGCTTGCTGCGCATGCTGGACTGACCTACAAGGCCAGCGACAGCATCAGCACTGGCCTGTCCTACACCCACCGCCAGAAGGGCCTCGGCCTTCCTGCCGGCTCCTGGATACCTTTCCAGGATAACGGCTGCAACTACGTGCAGGCCACCGTTACGGGCACTGTGGGCAAGAGCACCATCAAGCTCGCCTATGGTGTGAGCGGCTTGAAGGCTGCTGACAAGGCTCCATCGTTCCACGCGGACAAGGCGTGGGCGTGGCTCAGAAACCATCCTGGCAAGCAGATGGATTGGCAGCTGATCACTCTCTCGGTGAAAGTCCCCTTCTAGGGCAATCGAATCCGAAGGGCCTCCGGAGCGATCCGGGGGTCCTTTTCTATGGCCGGTTCGTATACTGAGTCTGGCCTCGGCGTGCGCTCAGCGCTGTGCGCGCGGCGCGATGGGGCTGGAGGACGACTATGCGCTTCGTCGAGGTTGCTCTGCTTGCGGCCGCCATCAGCGTTGATGCCCTCGGGGCCGGCCTGGCCTACGGGCTTCGTGGGATTAGGGCGCCCGCAAGCGCGGTTGTGCTGGTGGCCGTGATATCGATGGTGGGGGCGGCACTGTCAACCCTGGCCGGATCGGCCGCAGGCGCATTGCTCACGCTGAGGTTGGCAAGGTGGATAGGCGGGCTTGTGCTCGTTGCGATGGGCGTGTGGATGGGCTGCGAGGGAATCAGGGACGGCAGGAGGAATAACGTTGTCGGCGGGGAGGAAGTCCTGCTATCGCTGCGCGTGAGGCCGCTGGGGGTGATAGTGCAGGTGATGCGCTGCCCGGAGATGGCTGATGTGGACCGCTCCGGCGAACTGGGCGCGGGAGAGGCCGTGCTGCTCGGAGCGGCCTTGGCTCTGGACACTTTCGGGAGCGGGCTTGCGGCGGGACTGGGCGGCGCGAGCTGGATTCTGATGGCTGCGATGGTGGGGGCTATGACTTTTTGCGGGTTGGCGGCGGGCATGACTTTGGGAAGCCGCGTGCCGGAAAGCTGGGGCGGGGTATGGCTCAGGGTCGCTCCAGGCGTTATACTTACACTCATGGGGCTGGCCTCGAT